>JAOTSI010000007.1 GCA_029865005.1 Desulfobulbaceae bacterium | reverse complement strand
ATCATGGCCAAGGGATATTCTTCATCAACCGGCTCAATGGGTGGGATATATTCCGCTGGCTCAAAATGACCACGCCCTCGGCTGAAGCTGTGTTTATGGAGGTATGGGGTACCAGGATGTTCACGGTTCTGACACGGCCATTGGAGACCATGTACCGATTTTAGCCGGTCATGATAAATACCACCATAAATTGGGGTGAGCAAGCAGATTTCCTCCATAATTTCAGCTGAATTTTCATAATCCATCGGATAACCCAGTCGTTTGCTTAGCTCCATAATGATGCGATCATCACTCATTGTCGAACTAAGAGGGGGGATGGCCTGTTGCATGAGCTGAACCCGTCGCTCGGAGTTGGTCACCGTACCGGTTTTTTCGGCAAAGGAAACGGCAGGGAGGACCACATCGGCTAAAGTTGCGGTCTCGGATAAAAAGATATCTGCTACTACTAAGAAATCAAGATTACGTAGATTTTGTTCCACTCGGTCCAGGCCAGGGTCACTGAGCATGGGATTTTCACCCATTACGTACATTCCACGTATTTGACTTTCATTGTTTTTCTCTTTGGAGTTGGTAGAAATACCATGGGTCATATCAAGAAGGGTAAGTCCTGGTTTAGACGGTAGGGATACATTCCAAACCTGTTCAAATTTTGCCCGCACCCCTGAATCGCTAACTGATTGATAGCCGCTAAATACACCGGGAAGTGAGCCCATATCACAGGCACCTTGGACATTATTTTGGCCGCGTAAAGGATCTACTCCGGTAAATTCTTGTTCCACATGTCCGGTTAGCATGGCTAGATTGGCATAAGAATGAACACTGGGGGTCCCGCTTACATGCTGTGTTACCCCCATACAATAACAGATCACCGCCCTTTGGGCACTTGCATAGAAACGGGCGGCCCGTTTAATTTTTAATAAATCAACCCCGGTGACGGTTGCCACTTCATCCAGGTTAATTTTGAACAGCATATCACGCATGGCAATGAAATTTTCAGTGCGCATCTCGATAAACAAATCATCAATCAGATTCTCATCAAGAATACATCGCATTATACCGTTTAATAACAGGATGTCGGTACCAGGTCTGATTTGTAGATGTACATGGGCATGACGAGCCAAACGGGTGCGTCGTGGATCAATAACGATCAATTTAGCCCCACGATCAACTGCATCGTAGATTCGACGAGCGACTTGGGGATGAGAATTGGTAGTATTGGACCCCGCTACTAAAATAGCTTGGGCATATTCAATCTCTTCGATGGAATTGGTCATGGCCCCGGAGCCGAAGGTAGTGGCAAGACCTGCCACCGTTGGAGCGTGTCAGAGCCGGGCGCAATGATCGATATTGTTGGTACCCAGTACCGCCCGAGTGAATTTCTGCAGAAGAAAGTTTTCTTCATTGGTGCATTTGGCTGAAGCAAGTACACCGAGAGCATCAGATCCATGGGCATCACGAACTCGTCTCAAACCATTAGCTGCCGCGTCCAGGGCTTCGTCCCAAGATACTGGCACAAGTTTGCCGTCTTTACGCAATAGCGGCTCGGTCAGACGATCTTGATGATGAATAAATTCATGAATTCGCCACCCTTTAACACATAAATTATTACGCGACACCGGATGACTCCGACTCGGAGCTACACCCACCACTCGGTCATTTTCCACCCGAAGATACATACCGCAGCCACAACCGCAGTAACAACAAATAGTCATGACATCACGCATGAGTTATGGGCTCCTTTATTGATAATGTTTTTCTCTAAAAGATGAAAATATAATATTATAATATTTTAAACATAAATAAACGTTAGCCTAATCCGTGAGACATTGCCCTGTATTTTCAATAAATTAAGCTGATTACCCTTAGCCACCAGCTAGATATACATCAACCGGGTAGATGTACCTCAGATTTAGGTAGTTGCCACTGCTCACTATAGCGTATCTATGTTCGCGTGAACACCATAGTTGTCAGGCTAATTCGGATAAGGAGAAGGTATTACGTTGTAAAACAAACTTCTAGCCTATCTCGGAATGTAGGGGCATCCCTTGTGGGTGCCCGCCTTAATCACCCTAAACTACACCCATTTATTTATTGCTAACAGTTAATATAAAAATAATAATTTTCTATTCTTTCAATTAACTCAGCGGGCACCCACAAGGGGTGCCCCTACAGCGCACAGCAAAGTGCAGGTTTATTTTACATTGCAATATCTTGCTATTGCAAGAGTTGGCCTAACGGCTATAGCGTGAACACTTGCCAGAAAATGTGGTGTTTGGACAACTTGCGAATAAACTTTACCTGGAGTGATTAGATAATTCATCCCTAAATTGAGTAGAAAATCATGATTAAAAATAAAATTACCTATCTTTTTTTGCTCTTCTCATTGTTGTTATGTATTTCCTGTGCCAGGATCACGGTTACTGAGAAGCCGGTAGAGAGTCGTTTATTTAATCCAACTAACAGCGGAGATGAGGTTATAGATGAGTTTGCACCCCATTTTTTGGTTAAAGAGGCTCATCAGGATTACAATCTTATTGGCCGACCAATGGTAAGGATGAACCAAGAGGGAAAACAGGAAATTTTTGTGGACCCAGACCACTCCAGCATGTTTTTTCAGCGAGAAGATTTTAACACCTCTAATGCCCGCTACCATAACCTAATTTACCGAATCCATTTTGAACAAGTTCCATTTAAACCCGGCGATTTCCATATAACCTATGGCAAAAATGTCGGTCTACTGGTGATCATAACTCTTAATGAACAAAATGTACCTCTACTGGTAACCACTGTGCACACCTGTGGTTGCTATCTCGCATTTTTTCCATGCCCGGCCATGCCCCCTGCAGCTTTACCAGATAATTGGCCGATGGATTATCAAACCCTTTACGGCATCAACCTTCCTTCTTTTCTCGTACCAGATGATCAGCAGTCTAGTTCATTAAAATATCCCAATATTATAATTACTTTAAATGGCGGAACCCATCGAGTGAGCAATGTAAAATTGGAGAGTAAGAGTAAAACCATCCCCAGGTATCCGGTTAGAGAAATGAAACTTGAACCCATGGAAAGATTATCACATTTGAAACAAGCTAAAGGAGAAACCTCCTTTTTTGAAGAAAACGGCCCTCGCAAGGGGTACGTAAAAAACTGCACTAAACCTCTGGAACGTTTACTGATGAGCTGGTGGACTATGGATTGGAACATAGGAGTGGATAAGGCCTACGGAGATAGCAGCGAAACAGGAAAAGTTTTCTACACCAGTGTCAAGTTCTGGCGGAAAAATGATTCAGATATGTGGCCTTTTGCAGATTTTCTCAACTATTGGGGATGGAAACTATAGAAATTACTCCTGCTCCATGGCCTGTTCAGTGAGTCGGATATTATGCTGTGCCTTCTCATAAAACTTAGGATTAAGACTCACTGCTTTTTCTAAAGCACTTAGAGCCGCTTGGTATTTTTTGTCACGGAGGAGCTCGTAACCCAGATTATTATAAGCAGTCGCCTCAGCATCAGCAGCAGATTTAAATGAGACAGTGGCCTGATCATATTTATTCAAACGGCAATAAAGTAATCCAAGATTATTAGATATCTTTTCATTGTTCGGCTGAAGAAGGGAGAGGCGATTCAAAAGCACAAGCGCTTCCTTTGGTTTGCCCTGCATAAAATAGGTTAGGGCCAAATTGTTTAATGCTGCGATATTTTTGGAGTCCAATTGTAAAGCCTGTTGATAAAAGGTTGTCGCCTTATCATAATCCCCCCGATTTCCAAAAATAAGGCCTAGAAAAACGTAGGGAAATATAAGATCAGCATCCTTCTCAAGGGCTGTAGCAAATGCGTTTTCCGCTTGCTCTATCTTTTGGGAACCAAAATATGCCCGCCCCAAATTCTCATAATAAATAGGAGGTTGAGGATTAAGAGAAAGGGCATATTTGATAATTTTCTCAGCTTCATCATACCGCTTTTTTTTCAGCCAGCATATTCCGACCTTATGAATAAGCCTATCACTTTCCGGCACCGAGGCTAACGCCTTGTTATAGTAAACAAAGGCTTGATTTACATCGCCGCTTTTAAGATGAGCATCAGCCATTTTCTCATAATTGGCTGCTGTACGCTCCACCTTTTCAGAGAGAAATTCATCCTCAACTTCATGGAGCACCCGTTGTTTATCCATCTCCCGTTCGTAATCAAAGGTATTCTTAGTCTCAAGGTCTTTAGAAGCGCATCCTGCGAGTAACAATGGAAGCCCCAGAATAATTACAAACATTAAAAATGAATAATTTTTCATTAATTCAGACCGACCGTGGAAGATATTTTTCGTACCAATTGAGCTACTTTTCTTTTAGGTGTAACCGATTTCTTCTCAGTGCCAATCATGTCAACAAAACCCGAGTTTACAGTATCACGTCCGAGAATAACTTTCACATCTACTCGCTGTCGATTGGACGAGCTGATTTTTTTCATTTTTTGAAAACCTGGTATCATTGCAGCCATAAGGTAAGCTTCTCGTAAAAAGCCCTCTTTATACAACACTACACTTTGTTGGAATTTAAAATGCTTAGCATTAGTAATATGCTTAACGGTAATTCCTTTCTTCCGGAAGTAACGAGCACTTTTTCCTGCCATCCCCCGCACTCCATTACCATTTGAGACTTCAACTGCAAATCTTTTTTTCTCTTCTAAACAGGAGACACCTTTTTGCATTTTCAGCGCATGTTTTTTTGCCACCTTGCTAGAAATATCTTTTGCCGATTCAGCCCCTGGAATGATACGTACCGGTGAACGTTTGATTTTTGCGAATACCAGATCCCGATTGTTGCGAATTCGGTTGTTCTCCTGATCAAGTTGACGGGCTTTGGTAAAGGAGGTAAGAGCTAGGGTGGTCTTCTTTTGCAAGAGGTGAGAACAACCGCTATTATTGTAAAGATATGCCTGATCGGGTCGACGTGCAATGGCTGCCCCATAAACCCGTTGAGCAGCCTTATACATGCTCATACCATCATAGGACACAGCTAATCCGTTATATGCTTTAATATTATTTGGATCGATCTTAATCGCCTTAGAAAAAGCCGCAGCGGCATCAGAATACTGTCCCTGACGCAAATAAAATATTCCTAAACGGTAATGAGATTGAGCAAGGTTACTTGTTACTCTGATTTTGGAGTAAAAATCTTTCTCTGCTCGCTTTACCTGGTATTTACTCATTAACCGACTGCCGTAATCTGAATAAACAACATTTTCTGTCCTTATGGGACTGCAACCACTGGGCACAACAAAAGCACAAGCCAAAGCAATACAAATGAATGTGATCTTCTTATTGTTACTAGTCATAACCACACCTCTTTTATGTAAGTGGTGACAAACACCTACTATGAATGCCATAGCCCCCTGCCCGCATAGAAGGGCTATAGCGAGCAGCGGCAACTGCATAAATCTGAACCACCCGTGACCAGCTACTCTTTCACTGGATGAAGGCTCTATAAATCTGAATAACCGCCGGCCCCATAATAACAAAAAACAGGGCTGGAAAGATAAAAAAGATCAAAGGAACAGACAATTTAACTGGCAACTTAGCTGCCTTTTCCTCAAAACGCTGGAATCGTTTTTGACGCATTTCATCGGAATGAACCCGCAGAGCTTTGGCCACTCCGGTACCGAACTTTTCTGCTTGAACAAGGAGGTTTATTAGATTAGTAACATCACTTAGATCCACTCTTTTCCCAAGATTATTTAAACATTCCGATCGTGCCTTCCCTGTTTTAAGCTCCAAGGAGAGAATTTTAAATTCCAAGGCTAACTCTGGACTGGTAACAGCCATTTCCATAGAAACACGGTGGATGGCAGAGTCAAGCCCCATACCTGACTCTACGCAAACTACTAACAGGTCAATGGAGTCAGGAAAAAATCTTTCTATCTTCTTTTTACGAAAATACGAACGTAGTTTTAACCAAAATACGGGAAGTAAATAGCAGATAATTGTCAACATCACGACGAACAAAACAAAATTAAGAGATAGGTTACGTCTAGTTAACAGTATGTACAGAAAACCCAAACCAGGGACCAATAACAAGATGCTATACTGAATAAAATGATAGATCCTTATACTTAAAAGGCTATATATACCTGCACATTGAAAATCCCTAGGTACTTCAGTGAATACTTCCGTTTGATTATCTCCATTTTTATTTCCCACGACGGTAAATAAACTTTTCAAATCGGAAACCAATCCATCCTCTTTATAATCATCATTATCATCATATATAACCGAACGCTGTCTTCCATAACGCAAGGCTCTACTCACGATATCACGCTCTTTTAAAACCTTAGAACCATATCGTCCCATCAGCAAAAGAATGAAAACAATAAGTAGAAAAATTCCACCAGCTATAAAAATGGCATAGTTTTCCATAAACACTACATCTCAATTTTAACCAATCTACTCATAATAAAGATACCAATAGCCATGAGTAATAAGGCGATGGCAATAATATAGGGACCAATGGGATCAGTAACTAATACTTTTATATAATCCCGGTTAACTATAAAGATTCCTAAGGCAATGGCAAATGGTAGGCCAGAGAGAATTAAAGCTGAAAATTTGCCCTCAGCTGCTAAAGTTTTGACTCGTTCTCTAAAACGAAACCTAGACCTGATTATACGGGAAACTTTATCTAGCAATTCAGCCAAATTCCCACCGGTTTCCCTTTGAATAATGATACAAGTGGAAAAATATTTAACCTCTGGAATGGATATTCGCTTGGCCAATCCACGGAGCGCGATGTCTACTCCTCGCCCGAAATTAACTTCTTCCACAACACGACTAAATTCCGACTTTATGGGCTCATCACTTTCAGCAGCCACCATTTTTATACCAGCCATAATGGAGTGCCCAGCTCGCAGTGAGTAGCCCATCAAGTCCAACGCGTCTGGAAACAAAGCCTCGAATTTGGCCAGCCGCTGCTTTCTCATGTAAAAAAGCCAGCAAAGAGGTAGTATCAAACTCAAGCAACTTACCACGACAGACAGGATCTGATTCCTTCCTAAATAGTTAGATACTGCCCACCCACTAATACCGACTATTATTGTTAAAACAATAAATTGATCAGCCAAGATTTTTACCCCGCTTTGCTGAATAATATTGTCTAGTTTAAAAAATAGTCGAGAACTACTAAGTAGCCGACTCAACAAACTGATATTACTGAGCTTCCTTTTATATAGGAGATCTATTTGGACATCTCCCTCAATATCAGCTGCATATCGTTTCACAGTTTTACTAACTGAACGGCCTCGGTTGGGCACAAACAATAAATAGAGTGCCCAACAAACAAGCAATATAATAGAAAAGATGCAAACAACTAATAGCAATTCCATATCTTTAACCGGTTAGCTCATTATTCAAAGAGTTCATCAACCATTGCAATGCCCATGGCTTTAAACTTATCGTAAAATTTAGGTCTGATACCATGTTTCTTGAATGAACCGACCACTGACCCGTCCTTATTAATTCCAACTTGCTCAAAGGAGAATACCTCCTGCATAGTTATTACGTCCCCTTCCATGCCGGTTATTTCCTGGATACTGACTATTTTACGTGATCCATCCATTAACCTGCTTAACTGAATAACCACATCGAGAGCGGAACTGATATATTTCTTTATATAGTCAGAAGGTAGATTGAAACCTGCCATATTCACCATTGTCTCCAAACGCATAAGAGAGTCGGAGGGAGTATTGGCATGTACCGTGGTTAACGATCCTTCATGCCCGGTATTCATGGCCTGGAGCATGTCTACAGCTTCAGAGCTTCGTACCTCACCCACGATGATCCTGTCTGGACGCATTCGCAAAGAGTTACGCACCAGGTCTCGCTGGGCTATTTCTCCATGCCCCTCAATATTTGGCGGCCTGGTCTCCAGGCGAACAACATGTTTTTGCTTGAGCTGCAGCTCGGCGGAATCCTCAATGGTGACAATCCTATCCTTTGAGGAAATAAATCGGGACATCACATTGAGCAAAGTAGTCTTACCGGAACCTGTACCACCAGAAATAAGTACATTAAGTTTAGCCTGCACTATACCTTTAAGCAGTTCTCCGATTTGAGGGGAAATAGTTTTAAGAACAATTAGGTCGTGCAACTCAAGTGGATCAACTGAAAATCGTCTAATAGAAAGAATAGGACCGTCCAGGGCCAAAGGCGGAATTATGGCATTGACTCTGGAGCCATCCGCCAGTCTAGCATCAACCATGGGGGAGGTCTCATCAATGCGGCGTCCCACAGACGAGACAATTTTATCGATGATTCTCATCAAATGAGCGTTATTCTTAAATCTAGCCTTGGTGGACTCAAGCTTGCCAAACCGTTCAACATAAACGGTTGAATAGGTATTAACCAGGATGTCGGAAACAGATGGATCTTTCATAAAATCCTCAAGAGGACCAAGACCTAATACCTCGTCCTGGATTTCCCGTAACAATCTCTCTCTTTCTTGGTCGTTAAGCGGAACTATATCAATAGTGTCATCGGAGAGAATTTTATCTATTTCCTTTCGGATTTCACGCCGCAATACTTTAGAATCCAACCGGTCGAGAAGCGATAGATCAATGGTTTTTGTTAATTGATCATGGAGTCTGGTTTTCAGGTCGAAATATTCATCACTGGTTACAAATTCACCGGATTCCACAACTCGGCCACTTTCAGAAGTTTTTTTCTTATCCAGCGATTGGTCCAGATTATTTAAACGGGTTTGGAGATCCACTATTACAACCACGTAGTTGAGATTGATTATTCCAAGTAAACGATCAGCGATTTACCAAAACCAGCCGCGTTTCTGTTTTTTGCCTATTTCCGCTCCCCCGTTAACCTGAAGAGCTAATTCATAATAACTTTTTTCTACTTTAGACTTACGCGCCACATCCATAAGTGGTTTGCCCGCGTTAATAGCTTCCATGGTGGATTGATAATCATTAGGGATGGTGTAATAAAATTTTTCACCAATGACCTGCTCGCCTTCTTCAAGGGAAATGGCATTTTTCTTCTCAAAACGGTTAGCGATAATTTTTATTATACCGTCCCTTACCCTGTCATTATCTCTTAACGACTCAAGGATACGCTTCACATTTACTAGGCAAGGAAGACTGAGAATGGAAATTACAAAGACTTTATCAGCCTTATTGAAAAGGCGAAAACTCATATTGTCGAGATGAGACCCCAAATCAATCACTATATAATCAAAAGCCTTTCTTGTTTTCTCTATCACCTCCAACATTACAGAGGCTGAGAGGTCGCCACCTTCACTCATATTGTCAGGCGCGGGCATCACATACACCCCTGAGCCGTGTTGCACCAGAGCACGCCGAAGATAGGTAGAGTCAAGCCGATTAATATTTTTAGTTAATTGTTCCCAATGAAAAGTAGTTTGGAGATCCAAAAAGATAGGTACTTCTCCAATAAGACGATTCATATCGATAAGTGCAACTCGCTTCTTTTTATAAGTTTGAGTTAAACTAACCGCAAGATTGACCGCAAAAGTGGTACTACCCACTCCCCCTTTAGCTCCCAACACACAATAGGTTTTCCCTGGATCTTGACTTTCGATTGTTTCAGTAGAATGCTTGGAGCTACCGTTTCCTTGATAAACCTGTTTAAGAGCGTCTTTTACCTCTTGTTCATTGATTGGTTGTTGGAAAAAATCTCTTGCCCCTATGCGCAGAGCAGGAACTAAAATATCCGGGGTCGCCTTAGATGAAGTAAGGAATACCACACTGACTACCCCATCATCTAGAAGGCTTTTGATGGTTTGACATTCAGTTTCAGGGTTTTTTCCAGCCTCCAAAATTAATATATCAACCTGCCCGGCTTTTTTGTCGGTCTGTAAAAAACAAAAATCCAACTCAGAAATAATTTTTTCTAATTTCACAATTACATCTCGGTCCCTAATAGCTAGCCGTACCGAAAGAATGTTGTCGTTTGATTTTTTGTTCGTCATATAATATCGTTTGGGTTTGAGATTTATACTGATAAATTTAAACTTACCTTTAATTATCCTATCAATGGACCATTTATTGAACCAGATATGGGTATTTAGCTAAAATACCGAAGTTCGCACCACCAGTCTCGCCCATTGGGACATGGGGGGTGCAATCTGGCAAAAAGTAAATAGCCTTTTGTTGATAAGGAGCAGGGCTCCCGTCAACGTTTTGAATATTATAATGGCTAACAAAAGATGACCAGCAATTTTCACCATTTAAATCATTACATGACCAATCTGCTTTATCTGGAACTCCAGTCATGCTGCGAGGAACGTCGTCAAACCCAGGGTCGTTTTGAGGGTTGATCCAGATAATATTTAAATTGACCGCTCCTACAACTTTAGAGCAATTATCCATATTATTACCAGGGCACTCTACAACCAATAAGGTAATGTTCCATGGTTTATCCCCTTTGCCATCATCATCTATGTCTGTATTAGCAAGCCAACAGTCAGTAAAATCAGAAAATGAACTCTGAATTTGGCCACCGTTGGCACCAACTCCAATTCCCAATTCTATTTCATTAGGGTTACCCTCTCCACAAATAAGACCTGACATCTCATTGGCATTGGTTCCACTTTGACAAGTTGCAATATCCTGGTCAAAATTAGTCCACCCACCGGTCTCATTATTTAGCTCGTTGGAGCCGCTATTAATCATCCTTCCTATATTACAGGTATATGCATCATTACCATCTTGAATGGAGTCTTCACAAATAGCAATGGGTTGATCAACGTCATGAGGGTCTAGGCGACCTGCAAAACCAATATAGGCTGTTGCATCAGTCCTAACAAAAAAGCTTTGATATCCTAAAATACGAGCAAAAAAGGAGGGAGCATTATCATCTGAGGTTGTCACACGCACCGCATTGATAAAGTTAGGGTCTACATCAAGCTCTTCAAAAGTCCTCTCGTCCAATTGAACCTGGGTTGTACTGTTATTAGCGGTAAAAATATGGGTTGCAAAAGACCAATGCCCTCTTTCAACAACTATCTGCGGAATAGGCTGCCCACTGGCATTATTAGCTGCGGCAATTCTCTCAGCTTCTATATCAGCGTTGGGATTAATACTTCCATCAGCATTAAAGAGGACCAGCGCTCCTGCCAAAGCTCCTCCATCCGCACCGTTCTGCAACTCATTTCGAACTCCGTATAGGTATCCAACATCAACGGCCAAAGCAGCAAATCCGAGAAGAACCGCTAGAACAACAGCCACTACTACGATCGTGGCACCTTTTGTTTCCCAAAATTTATTTTTAAATTTTGATATAACTTTCATGGTACGTTCACGCCCCCATCTTCCATACGCATAATGGTTTGTCCAGTAATATCTATATCACCGTCAAAGGCATTGCTGCCTAGTAATGCGGACAAATCTGGAAAAATTAAAAAATCGTAAGTGTAATTTACTGTAACCGTCAAATCTCCATTAACTCGAGAAAGAGGAAGGGGGATGGCCGGTTCCTCTCCAGGTGAGCCCAAGTTGATCAAACGCCCGGCAGTATATTGTAGCACCACGGTTTCAATCTCCTCATCAGAAACATACGATTCATGGACATGGACAATACCTGCTCTAGCTCCCTCCCGAGAAGCATTTATGATTACAGCATAATCAAAAAGGAGAATACTAAACTCTATGATGCCGAAAATAATAAACATCAGTAAGGGAAGGACAAGGGCGAATTCCACTGCCGACACGCCTTCTTGAGAGATAATCATCTGAGAATGAATCTTTTTCATTTCTCTTTTACCGAGCCGATTGTTAATGAATATTCAGGTCCTTTGGGCTTTTCAAAGCTGTTAATATACAGTTTATGAGCCAGCACCGCTGCTTCGCCATCCAGTTCTGCCGGTGGAACAGTTGAAACTTGCTGTTTAGTTGCAGCAATCTGATTATATTTTTGGAGGGCAAAAGAAGTACCACTAAAACTCTCTACCAGAGAGTCTCTTTTAGGAGCGCAACCTAATAGGGTAATGGCCGAGAAAAGAAATATTACAATAAAGAGATAGTTACGTTTCATACAATCCTCCTGATGGGAGATTTGAGACCAATCAATCAGTTAAAATTGTGTTTCTTTAAACTTATTCAGGAATAATATAGCCAAAATCTCCATCAAAACCGCTTTGTTGACCAGTGGGTTGCAACTCTGCCTCTTGTTCCTCTGAAGGGACTTGTCCTTCCAAAGCACCAAGCATAAGAAACTCAAACCCGTCTGGCTCGATAAAAGAATCAGTGGGCAAGGGTTGCTTTTCCATATCCAAAGGTTTGACTAAATGGGGGGTAACGATAATAACCAGTTCGGTTTCACTCTTTTGAAATTCACTACTGCGAAAAAGTGCTCCCAAGACTGGGATATCCCCGAGTATCGGAAATTTATGTATATTTTCCCGCACATGGTTTTTCAACAATCCAGCTACCGCAAAGCTTTGGCCGTCTCGTAACTCCACCACTGTGGATACTCGCCTGGTGTCCAAGGCTGGAACGACATAGCCGCCCACCCGTAATGACCTACTGTAATCAAGCTCAGAAACCTCTGGAGCGATCTTCATGCTAATCCGATTTGAACCAAGAACCACCGGAGTAAAATTAAGGGCCACGCCAAAAGGTTTCCAGGTAATTCCTATTCCATCATTATCGGGGATAGGCACCGGAATTTCACCACCGGCCAGGAAACTTGCCTTCTGTCCGCTCAGCGCAATAAGTGTGGGTTCTGCCAAAATTTTTAGCAATCCCTCTTCTTTCATAGCGTCAAAGAAAAATGTCAGCACTTCACCTGAGCCGAAAAAAGAGACCAGAGCATTAACTTTATCACCCACAGCAAGCGGGTTCCCAGGCCATCCTTTGGCTGGCAGGTTAACCAAATCGTCCAGCATGGTGAGTCCTAAGCTAGTACCACCTGTGGCAGCGAAATTGATTCCTAAGCGACGTCCGAGATTTTTTGACATCTCAGCTACTCGTACTTCAAGCATAACCTGTTGGATTCCTCCTACCTGCAACATATTGATTATTTTCTCAGGATTATATTTTTCGGCAAGAGATACAGCTTTGGCAAGTTTTTCTCCACCAGATATTGTTCCGGAAAGAATTACTAATTCATTACTGGTAGTGACTCGAATATCCTCATTGGGAAATATTTCATGCAGACTTTTCTTTAAACCGGCAACATCGGGCAATACTATGATGTCAAAAGTTTCAATAATTGATGCCTGCGAATCGGCGTTGTCTTTTTCCCAAAGGGTAAGCTGGGTGGTGCCTACCTTTTTAGCTCGCAAAGTTAACCAGTTGGGCACATGAACTTCTCTAACTACAAGTTCGGCTACGCTTTCATCAGCGACTTGAGCACCTGCTAACACATTTTTGGATAATTTTATGGTGACAAGTTTATTCTGCACCACTTCTATAATACGGTTGCTTTTTGTATTTACCTCTACGACATATTTTGCTTGCTCACCAAAGACCGGATTTGCCGGCAACAGTAAAAAAGCAAGACCAAATATCATAGAAAAACTCCGAATATGTAACCATAAGATTTGTACTTTCATCTGGTTATTTACCTCCCTCTATATAGGCAACCTGCGCCCCATTCATAACGGCAATAATGACACTTTTTTTCTTACGAGTTACTGGAGGAGAAGGAGTTTGAGTTACTTCTTGCGTGTTTAGGATAACTGGTTTAGTTTCTACAAACATCTGTTCATCTGCATGATATGATTTTAAAAGTTCATCTACAGTCATCCCCTTGGTTAATGCATCGTCGCTATCTACATAGCTGCGGAGCGCCAGCTGAATTTTACCTTTAGTTACCGCCAGAGCTAATTTCTCCCCCTCTTCTGGAGTAACCTCCAAGGTGATGACGTTGATCACTTTCTTTTTCTCTTTATCTTTTTCTTCCTCAATGCCCCCGCCTGCGGAGAGTACTTTGATATTTTCCAACACAGTTTTAGAAATGTAACCCTCCTTTTCACCCTTCCTTTGAATTGAGACCAAAACATCGACTCTATGACCAGCATTAAGATAACCGGAGACCCCGATCACCTCGTCTACCTTGACAGACATAGCTCTTTTTTTCTTCGTCACCAGGGCAGCTAGGCCACCTTTAGTGATATCAGCGGAAACTAACCTTGATTCCAGGATCGGTTCGGAGGCTAAAATGGATTGTTTAACTATTCGACCAACAACCTGGTCGAGTTTGGAAAAAGAACCGGGAGGAATGGAGTCCTGTAGATATTTGGTCATCCGAAGATGTTGATTTTCTATTATTGAGCCTCTGGCTATATCGGCAGCAGCCACGACAATATTTTGGGTAATATTTTCAGTGGCGCTTTGATCAATATTTGGCTTTGTTGACAATGATCGGTAAGTGAATAAACTGATAATTGACGCCAGGGCCAGGGCCAGAAGGATAAAAAGAAACTGGGAAAATTTATTCATCCGGCAACCTCTTCTCTCGAGTAGATAAAAAAAAAGGTGGTCATTCTGCGAATACAATCAATTATAGGTAGAATTCGATTGTTTGCGTAATGCCACCTTTATTTAGGTAATGACAATTAAAACTTAAGGTGTTCTGCCAAGCGGTGACCTCTCGGAACCATAAACTATTAATCAAACACCACCCTATTTAAAGATACAATTACTAAGTCGATGTATCTGTAACTTGTGCGTTATCCAATGCATTAGCAATATATTGGAATATATCTTGTAAGCTACCTCCTAATATCGTTAATACTCCAACAAGGACTACAGCAACCAAAGCCGCAATTAAGCCGTACTCAATGGCAGTAACGCCTTCTTCATTCTTCAATAATGCTTTCATTTTCAAATAAATTTCCAAAGCTTTCATGACCTGCCTCCTGCGTTGTTATGTTCGGTTTTTGAGCATCCCCCCCTTACCTTATTAAAGCCTTGTGGGAAAAAATAGCTCTTTTTCTCAAAATCTTTTAATCTCTTTTCTTTACTTTTATAATAGCACATTTCGTGCCACAATAATAAAACATTATAATTAAATAGATTATGGCAATGCAGTGATCAAAGAAATAAGTAGACCCCACCTTTTTCCACAATTGCGGAAAAAAGGTGGAATTAATTCTTAAAAGCGGAAAGGTTTAATAACTATTCACCCGCTACAGACTGATTAAAGAGAATCTAGAACAGCTACCGTTTCTCTGGCTCGAAGATAAGGCGGGACGCAGAAGAGGACTTAAGATAGCGGGCTGCGAGAGCGGAAATATCCTCAACGGTTATTGAACCAAAATCTTCTTCTATATTAAGAGGCCATTTTAATTGTTGAGGATACACAGAGGACATGGACAGCACAGACCGGAGCCAATAGGGGTTGGTGCGCAACATATCCCGAACAGAACTTCGTATCGGCTTCAAAGCCCTGGTCAACTCTTTTTCCCTTGCACCATCTTCCGCAAGCTCTCCAGCCACCTCAGTCATTTTATCCATGAGTTCTGAAGCTTGAGACGGCTCCACCAACATGTAGGCGTGCAACACTCCATATCCGTGATCAACTCGACTGGGGCGATTAAAGACCACTGGTGAGTAAGTCGCTCCCATTTTTTCTCTTATCTCTTCTCGTAAACGATCATCCAAAATTGCATCCAAAATATGAAATCGTCGGGTACGGGAAATGTCCCAAAAATCTTCCGTGGGCCAGGCCACCAGGATAAAAGACTTATCAATGGTACTCGCAACCTTTTTTCGAAGCAGTTCGCCGGAAGGAAAAACAACTGTATCCCCCTTGCCCCCTAAGGGTATATTCCGTTCACTATTGCCGAAATATTTAGAAACCAAAGCAATAACTTGTTTAATATCCATATCGCCAACAATATTTATCTCGGGAACGGCTCGCTTAAATACCGGTCGCAACCATGTTTCAACATCTGCAAGGGTGAAATCTGCTACTTGTTCTCCAGAGGCCATGCCGTAGCGGGTATTACCACCGGCCAAAAACTGTTTCCCCGCAAGCTCAAATATACCCTCCACTGATTTTTCTGCTTTTTCGTAATATTGTAGATAGCGCTCTATTGACAATCTATAAGCTTCTGGGCGAAAACCGGGATCATTGAGTTGGGCATGAACGAGCTGCAAGAGAAGCGACAACTCGTTTTTAAGACCTTTGCCTTGTAAGATAAAAGAATCTTCCCCAATGCTAAATTTTAAATTTACATTGGTTCCAGCCAGGGCCTCGTCAAGCTCTTCCCTGGTAAGTCCCCCCAGACCACTCTCATTAATCACCCCTCCGGCCAGATCTCTAAGCCCGAAAGAAGGTTCCCCTAAGACACCATCTCCAAAGCGGACTTCCAGCACAACCTCGTTTTCCTGAAAATCTGTTTTTTTCAGGTTAAGAATAGTACCATCGGCAAAACTAACCTTTTGCACCCCGATTTTGTCAAAATCCTCCTGTTTAACAATGGGTGCACCTGTATCCCGGACTGAAAGATAGGGAAATTTGGCAGTTTTTGTTGGTGCATAGGGTGTAATTTTCGTTTTTGCGGAATTTTCATAGACACGACGTAAGGTCATAGACGCATCCTCAACATTATTTCCGATACTCGCCGTTCCAGTTGCCTGTACAAGGGTATTATCATGCTTCCAAAGAATACGAAAAGCTTCATTAATCTCAGACAAGGTGAGTTGCTGCAACAACGGGCGGTAAAAATCCAACTCCTGCTCAGGGGATAAAAGAACTTTCCCGTTATTGATTCCGCCTATAATTTTACGAGACAGATGACGACTATCTCGACTCTCAGCAGTTTGAGCCGCTTTTTCCAAATCACCCAATACCTCTTTTTTAACCCGCTCAAGTTCCGAGGTATAAAACCCCTGTTCTCTGGCTTGCCGTAAAGCTTCATGAAGTTTTTCTAAAGCCTCCTGCCATCTACTACCTTCTGTCTGGCCGTTAACACTCACATAACCTATACGTTGAAACATTTCGCCACTATATATCGACGCCCGACTAAAAAGACGGTCAGATTCCCGGACCAGTCGTTTAAAACGGTTGTTCATTAAAGATACAGCTATTTCTTGGGGCAGTTTTGCTATACGACCGGCTTTGGTATCGGGACTCTGGGATTCATCCCATAACGACTCTATAGAAATATCGGTATGGCCTAGTTCCGGCTCATGGAGATAGAAAAAATGTTCTCCTTTTTTAGCTACATTCCCAAACTCGATACATTCTGGGGCAGGTCCTGCAGCTTGCAGACCACTGAAGTGTTCAACAACAAGTTGTTCCAGCTGATCTGGAGAAACATCTCCAACCACCACCAAAACCATATTTTTGGGACGGTACCATTGATCATAAAACCTACGTAGGTCTTTTGAATCCGCCTTAGTAAGCACCTCTTCCGTCCCAATCACCATCCGATCAGCAGCACGGGTGCCATCAAATGCAAATTTATAACTCTCATTAAACACCCGATACTCAGCGGTATCTCTGGCCCGTTTTTCAGCTAGAATTACCCCGCGCTCCCGTTCCACCTCCTCTTCTAAGAACAAGGCACCACGGGCATAATCACTCATAATCTGCAACCCTTCAAGCAGGTTTTGACGATCATTGCCAGCAAGAAGAATATTATATGCCGTGCGATCAAAAGCGGTATAACCATTACTGTCGGCCCCAAAGCTCATTCCCATAGATTGAAAACGTTTTACCAAGGTGCCTGGAGGGTAGTTGGTGGTACCGTTGAACAACATATGCTCAACAAAATGGCCTAAGCCGCGCTGATTTTCATCCTCATTCAAGGAACCACTACGAATATATAGATTCATAGCCACCCGATCTTTCGGCTCATGGTTTTCCATAATTACATAGGCCATCCCATTTGATAATCTCCCGTAGCGTAGCGCTGGGTCGGACTGGAGGTCGCTTTGATCCCCTGGCCATTGAGTGGAAATGCATAGTCCATTATCAGAATAAGATAAGAAATTAAGTTTTCCAGAACAACCAGGGATAACAGAAAGGATAATAATCAGCAAAAAGGCACGAAGGACTTTACCGGAAAAAACTTGTTTACTAGGTATCATATCATTTACCACTATTTCAGACGAAAAAGGATTTCTTGTTTTTACGCTAAATCGATATTATGATTATAACGTTTTCAGTTATCATAGGGGGAAAATTGATGCAGGATCTATTCACAAACCAATATACTATTTATTAAGTAGACATCAGTCCCTTACTTTTAGCACACTCTAAAAAGACATACCAAATAATTCTATGGAAGCGGCAACTTCACGTACCATACGCATTGGTGCGGCCAATATCGGCCTTATTGGTCTTGATATCGCTCTTAACAGGGCAGCAACGGAAAAGCTCTCTCTCGAAAAAGCTGTTGAGAGTCTTTATGTGGCAGTAAGCAAAAATAATTATATTCCCTCCGGCATGGAAGATACCTATCGTCAGGCCCTGCTCAATGAATATAAAAAACATATGGGAGAACAAGTTGATAATGCCGATCATTTAGTCATCAGGGTTTTCGGGTCCGGCTGTATCAGTTGTAATAAACTTCAATCCTTGGTCATAGAAGCGCTTAATACCATGGAGCTGGCCGTTGATATCGAGCAGATTCACGATCCAGATGAGATAGGGCGGCACGGCATTTTGCACACTCCAGCTCTGATGATTAATAAAAAAGTTATGATTTCAGGCCGCATGCCCACTCCAGCTCAAATAGAAGGATGGATTCGGGAGCAGACAGACCCTAATCGCTAAAACTTAAAAGTTCTATTAAATCTTCACGTTTTAGCTGTTTCATGATTGATGCGTCATCCTCGCTGATAACATCCCGGGCCAGAGATTTTTTCTTTTCGATGAGTTGGTGCATTTTTTCCTCCAGAGTGCCCTTATTATATAATTTTATTACCTGGACAACCCGTCGTTGTCCCATGCGGTGCACTCTGGCGGTGGCCTGTTCTTCTTTGGCCGGATTCCACCACCGATCATAGTGGATCACCACTTGGGCAGCGGTGAGATCGATGCCGGTACCGGCCGCTAACAAGCTTGCCAAACAGATTTTGGGTCCATCTTCTTCAGCAAAGGTGTCAATGGATTTCTGACGAGACGTGGGGTTCATCTTGCCACGAATCTCACAATAACTCACCTTAATGGAAGTGAGGTAATTAGTCATAATATCTAGCATTCCAGTAAACTGACTAAACACCACAACCTTAAACCCACTTGCCAAGCTCTCCTTAATGAGTTCCTTCCATAATTCCCACTTTCCACTACCGTATAATTCCCACTCGTTAGCCCCTTCCAATAACGCAGGATGGTTACACACTTGTTTAAGACGGGTGATCATTGCAAGTACGTTGACGGTATTTACCTGTTCTTTTTCGAGCAAGCCGTCCTTCAAGGCTTGATTTTCCTCTATTATCTCCCGATAGAGTCCGACCTGATCCTCATGTAGTTCACAACTGCGCACATCATCAATAATATCTGGTAATTCTCCAAGCACTTGTTTTCTGGTGCGACGTAACATAAAGGGCCGTATAATTCGGCTGAGTTGTTCACGGCTCTCTGGAGAATCATGTTTTATGAAAGTGTTACGAAAATCTCTATTATCAAAAAGATCTGGAAGGCAGAGATCAAAAAGAGCTTGTAGCTCCAAGAGTGAATTTTCTATGGGTGTACCGGTGAGGCCAACCATGGTATCGCAACTTAGCTGGAGAGCAGCCTTATATTGTAGGGTGCTTGAATTTTTTAGTTGTTGCATTTCATCAAACAACACGGTTTTAAATGGGATTTGCGATAATTCTTCAATATCGTTTCGCATTACACCGTAGGTGGTAACAATGATATCTGACTCAAGGGCACTGTCTAGATCTCTACCTTGCCCGTAATAGAGTGCCAGATTTAAATCTGGAAAAAATTGTTGTGCTTTATTAAGCCAATTGAGCATAACACTAGCTGGACAAGCGATGAGAAAACGTGCCCCGTCTTTATCACCTGCCTGGAGGTCAATAAATGCCAAAGCCTGATGAGTTTTGCCCAACCCCATGTCATCGGCAAGTATTCCTCCTAAATGGTGTTGGGATAAATAATCTAGCCAGGCAGTGCCGTGTTGTTGATAATCTCTTAAATGGGGCGCTATTTTACTGCGTCGCTCATCCCCGGTGACCCCTTTGAGAAGGGAGTCCAGCTGGGCTGCGGTGTCCTTGCGACGCCCATCAACTTTCAGCTCGGGCATTTGACCGGTAAGAGTAAGCATTTCATGGGGGCGAAGTCGAATGCAAGCTTGATCTTTTTCATTACGACAGATACGATCGATCCCGAGTCTATGAAACCAGGCTAAAGGGGTGTCTTGGAGGGAAAGCCATTTCTCTCCCACCATATAATCCTTTTTGGCCGCCCCTTGTTCCAATATGGCAGTCAGGTCAAGCTGACGGTTCCCGATTCCATAAAACCCACCGAGATAACACCAATCATTTTTTTCTTCAAACGAGGTGAGTTCCAGCCGATCGGGCACTTTAATAATTTCGCTATTAATAAAACATGTATTAACTTCATGGCGATTGGCTTTAAGTGCTTGGCTATTAAAGGCTAAAAAATCTCGAACCTTGTCACCAGGTACGGTAAAGCCTGTTGCTGTCTTCTGGGCCATGGCGCTGAATTGAAAAAGAGAGTTTTTTTTCTGCTTCGGACCCCGTATAACTTCGTCTGAGGGCGGATTCTGTAAAGGAAGAAATCCCTCATTTTCCAGATAATAATAAGATCCGTACTGATCCTCTATGATATCCTGTATCAAGAAGCAACGATCGTCTGAAAGCCTGATCATATTTTCCACCACTAAACCACCACTGGGCCCATCAGGGTAAACCTTAGAATAAGGAGTGGCTGCTGGTAAGCGTTGTCCAGCAAATCCAGAGGCAGGAAAATTCAACAGCAGCTCAAGGCTGTTGAGTCTGGGCAAGGTAATGGAGAGTAAGGGTTTTTCATCCTTTGGACCCGGTAAGATGAGTCGAAATAGTTTATCTGGCCCGCGATCAACCCGTAAATTTTTGAAATCACAATGTATGGCAAGGTAAGAAGATAATCGCAGCCAAAAGGAACTGTCTTCTCGCCCTTTGCGCGATTTACGGTCCTGCATGACAAGGGCAATCTCCATATCCGTCCTAGTTATCTTAATGAGTTTATCACGTAGACGGATAATGCCCTGGGCAATAGACGAAGAGGTCTTGTCTTCACTGCTATTGCACAGCGCAGCGGGATGGGTAAGACTAAGCTCGTCAGCCGCTTTAGCACTTATACGAAGTTGAAGAGAAAAACCGTTTTTGCCTGTTACCTTTAGGGATGTTTCATTGTTTGCCTTTTCCACCTGATGACTACACCCCCCACCATCTGATAAGCTATAGAGATGTCGTCCCAGTTTGCTCCATGGAGTAGACTCAAAAACAAGAGGGAGGGCTGATATCTGATCAGCAAGGGGATATTGTAAACTAAGAATAGCGGCAGCGGCTACGTGAGAACACCTAAAAAGCCCTCGTTTATCTGGATTGCATTTTTGACAAAAGCAGGTGTGCAAAACGAAACCTTGGGAGGTTTTATCGCTTTTAACAAAGATTAAGTCAGCCGATAGGCCGGAATCAAAAACTACGCCAGCACCGTACCGAAAAGACATATAATATTGTATTGCTTCCTGGCGGAGTAGTTTGAAACCTTTTTGTAAAATAGCATTGGAGAACCAGGGTGTTAAGGCGAGGCTTAGTTCAACTGGCAAAACAACTTCGTTTAAAAAAGGGCGACTTGCGGAGGAAGGGAGATTATTCATAGGACATTATCGCAAAATTTAATTATCAAATTGTGATTTTTTTTCTTTCGCGCCTCTAAGCGCAATAATTTAAACAGATATGAAGTAAACTGTTCAACGTAATAAATATAGAGGATAAACAATACACTGACCATGAAAATGCAAAACAGATACGCTTTAGTACCGGGGGCGTCACGTCAAGTGGGACGCGCTATGGCACGAGCTTTGGCAGCAGAAGGGATGCGACTTATTTTACCCTACTATGACTGGCCCGAAGACTGCGAAGAAATGATCAAGGAGTTCGGAAGCCAACACCTTACCATACGTGTTGATTTGCGTCAGCCAGATGCAGTTAAAACTTTGGTGGAAAAAGTTTCTGTTTTTGGCGGAAAATTACATGTGTTGGTAAACAATATCGAGCGTGGAGGGATGCCTGTGGTGCACGGATCCTATGAGCGTGAGGTGAATCAGGATCAGTGGTTGTTGGAACAGGAAACCACTCTGCGAGCCAAATGGCTCCTTTTTCAAAACTTTTTACCTTTATTGCGTAAATCCCGGGAGGCAGTGGTAATCAATATTTCATCTATTGCCGCCATAAGCGGGCGAAGCGGGCCAGCTGGTTTGCTTTTCAGTGATGGTTATGCTGCTGCCAATCGTGCCATCGGCTCTATGACAGAAAATTGGGCTCGTATAGGGGCACCTACTATTCGAGTGAATGAAATTATGCTAGGTCTTATCGATCATAGGCATGGGGAGGGCACAAGAGGATGGGCGCTTCTGACGGAAGAAGAAAAGATAAGGTTACTTGATCATACCCTACTTGGCAGAACCGGAAAACCGGAAGAGGTGGCTAAGACGCTACTTCATATGGTGAGGGACTGCGACTACATGACCGGGACGACCATTCGTTTGGATGGCGGGTATATATTGGGAGGGGAAAAAACAGACCTCATTCCCCCTGGCGTTATTTAATTTCTCGGAGCCTCGTGAAAGCGAAGCTCCGAGAAATTATCAGACATCCAGCGCCCAGGTAGGAATTCGGTGAAGAATATATTGGGAAACCTCTTCTTTTTCGGTCTCCTTGGATTTGGAAGCAACCTCTTCCATTACCTCGTCAAAATCAAACCAACAAATTTCTTTGTCCTGTTGATTATAAACGGTGAAAACCCGGTGGTTCTCACGATGGACATCCTCTTCTTCCTGAATGGCAGCCACAACTTGGGCGGCAACATCATAGGGCAAGAATTCTATTTCTTCCTGGCTCATAATATTTCCTCCGGTCTGACTCTCAGCTTACGATAAAGATAGATAACAACAAAAAGGTATCTCTCTTGAATCGTTAATTTTAAACCTATAAACAGTTTAGGAAGGTTTAACAATCTCGCCGGAGCGGATACATCTGGTGCAAGCGAGTACGCGTACAGTTCCACCATTTTTTACGGTTCTGACTTTTTGCAAGTTCGGTAACCACCGACGTCTGGTTTTGTTATGTGCATGACTAACGTTATTTCCGGTAGCCGGACCTTTTCCACAAATTTCACATTTACGGGCCATGATATTAATCTCCTGACAGAGTAGTAATTTTTTAGTCGAATTTCTCTATTTACCTTTACGCCCGAAAAAAATCAACCTTTTTTTACGGCCCATCGACGAACACCCCTTTCCCTTTCTCATTCAACAAAAACACTTCAGAAGAGTTCCGATGTTGTTTAAACTTTAAAAAAGATAACATCCCATTTATTTGTTCAGTTACTGGCTTTTTCCTTTATGCCTGGTATATTAATTTATTTTCATTATTTTTATGGTTGTATTTAATTATTATTCTACCAGTTTTTACTGGTTTATTAACTTTATATGGAGTTTTGTCATGTCAGAAGCGCCGATGATCCAGGCAATGGTATGGTACCGTGAAGAAGACTGGAACCGCTTGATGGAAATATTTGTTGATCGTCACCTCATTCCCCAAACATTCAAGGAGTGGGAAGAAAAGGCTTTGGAAAATGTAGAAAAAGCTAAACTTGCTGGTGACACCCCGGTAAAAGTATATATTGACCCTGAACCTTTTCTTGGCTGGTGTAAAAATAAAAAAGTTTCGCCAGATGCCGATGCTCGCACTACTTTCGCCCTTGAAGTGGTAACCTTGCAGCAATTTGGCGAAAAAGTTTAATTTTTTAATTACCGACGCACACTGTCACAAAAGAGGCGGTCATTTCCCGTGGCCGCTTTCCATTTTCTTCCGCGTTCCTAAAGTCGTATTGTTTGCTTATAGAGCTTTTTCCCCATACATTTTTGATTACGATTTATACCTCCTCGCCATCCCCATTGATGTATATCGATACGCGCTTTCACTATACAAAAGTATTCGTATTATGGGCAGATGAAATTCATATCTTTTCTAAATAACAATAAGTATTGTTAGCCATCACATAAAATATTATTCAGGATGAATAATGATCAAGGAAAGATCCCGGCAACTGTCTTAGAGCCGATATCCGTAACCGGATAGCCTGCTGCTTGATTTTTCGTCATATACAATGAATATGACCCGTCTTTGTATACCAGCTTCCACAACTTAGAATCTTCATTAAGCAATGATTTTACTCGTGTCCAATTAGGAATTAATAAAGCATCTGTTCCATAGCGCTGTGAAATTTCATTCCACGATAAGGTTCCGTTATAGAAATCAACATTTTCTTCTACTAATTCATATTCATATGCTACTTCAAACCTACTATCCATACTTACTTTTACCTCTGGATACATCTTCCAAGAAACAAAAGCACCCACACTGAATGGGGTCATAAGATTTCCCCTAAATTTATGTTGGATAAGATAATTCACGGCACCAACAGGATAAACCGGACCACCTCTTTGATGCCATGCACTCTCTACTGGTATTTTTAACTCCCAAAACTTATTGGAAAGCGCAAAAAATGTAAAATATATACCAATAATTACATAAGCAACTGAAAGAATATTTTTATTTTTTATATAAAGTCGTTGAATCCCATTTCCAACTGGGGTCCCATTAAGATAACCTGGCACGTAACACATAAATAACAAAGCAAAAAATATTGAATGGCGTACATGAAGCAGTCCCGTAATCGCAGTGGTGAGAACCATTGGCAATCCTGCCATATTTTTGAAACCTTTATGCAAAAAGGAATGAAATATCAAAAATAGGGAGGCAAAGTAAACTGTTAAAATAATAAGGGAAATGTTCCAAATGGGACGCCATTCCACTATTAGACCAGCACGGTTCATGGTTATGGCTCGCCAGAGATAGGGAAAATAATGGGTCTATCCGGGTTTCCCAAATAGTGTATAGCCCGAAAAATTTAAATAAGATAGCACTAATATATTGCGAGAGAGGGCCAAAAAGATGGGCAATATCTTTATAGAGTACCTTTCCCTTGCTCAACTGCCAGGGGATATAGAGCTCCCTACCAAAATCGACATAAAAATTTGGCCATTTTCGCCACGTTTCAATTGCAAGAAAACAAAAAAGAACAGCTAAAGCTACTGGGGGTAACAAATTACGGGCACAATATCGAACCCTTACGTCTTGCAACGTTGATTGGCCCCATTTTTTCATATTTAAACTTAACATTTAGGATACCCGTTTACTGCCTCAGTTTTTCCATATTCGTTAAGGAAATGTTCCAATACTTGTCTTATTACCCAGTTGGGTAACGGGATAGTTCATGGCTATATTTTTTGCCATATATACAGAATATGCCCCATCGCTATAGATAAGTTTCCACGATTTTGGCTCTTCATCAATAATCTGCTTAACTTTCGACCAATTAGGAACCAATAGACCATCGGTATTATATCTTTTTGATATTTCATACCAGAAAGAAACCCCTTCGTAAAATAGACCGTTTTCCACCACCGCCTCATATGTATAGGCAACCTCAAATCTACTATCCATACTAACTTTTACCTTTGGATACATTTTCCAGGAAACATAGGCCCCCATATTATAAGGAGTCATGAGATTCCCAGTAAAATTTTGCTCCTTAAGGTAATTCACCGCGCCTACCGGATACACCCACAAGCTTTTTTCGTGCGATGCCATATCAGTGGGCACTTTTAATTTCCAAAATTGATTTGAAACTGAATACCCTCCAAAAAGAATTGTGACAACAATATATAACATAGTTAATATATTACTATTTTCGGAAAAAATATTTCGAATAGCATATCCTACAGGCGTACCTCGAAGGTAAGCCGGTACATAACAAAGAAAAAGAAGAGCAAAAAGTGACAAATGCCTAAAATGCAACAGACCGGCAATCGCCGTAACCATTACCAGCACCAGCCCCGGCACCTCTATATATCTTTTGTACCAAAAGGGCAGGATAGTTAATAATACAGCACCGCAATAAACAAGAAAGGTAAGAGGTGGCAGAGTCCAAAGCGGACGCCATTCTTTTATTAAATCAGTTCGATCTAAAGTGATGGCCTCCCAAAGGTAGGGAAAATAATCACTGCCATAAGGATTGACCTGTAATCCTATACAAATCACCAACAATACAAGTAAATGTTTTTTCACCTCATAGAGTGATTTATAAAAATTATTCCCATTAAGCCAGTGAATGATAAAACGCTCTAGTATATAAAGAACAACCAGGCCAATACCAACCACAAATCCCCCGTGGAGATTAATCCACAATATAAATAAAGGCACCAGCCACCACAATGTCCAGGTCTCATTCTTTCTATCCCGTTCGATTATAAATAGAAGCACCAGCAATAAACATAAAGTGAAAAGTTGAGCCCGAATAGTGGTAAACCCTATCCAGCCCAACACCACGCTAAAAAATGCACAATAAACATAGATAAAATTATCACTACCCTGTTGCAGGGCAAATCGATAACAATTAATAACAATAAAAAAAGTTAGAAAGAATTTAAGCGTCATTAAGCCAAATCCACCAAGACCGAGCTTAACCGTCAGCAGGTAAATAAAAGCGCCTGTTCCCCATTCGTGATGGATCACAGGAAAAACGGTAGGAATATATGAATAGAGATCATGATCTGGTAATCTTCCTAGCTGTAAAGCTTCCCGAAACAATGCCATTTCATGAAAAAGATCTAAATCAACAACACTTGTCCGGCTTATCAGACCGAGAAATCCTGAAAAAGTTCCAATCAACAAAACCGCATGAAAGCGTTTTGTCGATTTATTCAGCCAGTAAAGCATAGATAACACCATTTAATCAATAAAGTTAACGGGCTACTACCTACAAAAAATGACGCAAAAAAATATAATTATCTTACAACAAAAGTACCTGATCACATTCTTTACAAATAGTTGATTTGTTATAGCTAACCGGATAGAAGTGAGGAAATATATAACATCGGCTTAGTAAGAATCCACCAGTGCTGCGGATGTGCGCGATATCCACTAAGGGCCGCGCAAAATAATAAATGTCCCAAAATTGCGCTGGATTTTTAGTCGTCTTCTTTATCAAGGCAATAGGCGCATAATATGATAATGTAACTGTTGCCTTAACAAAGAAAACGGCTAAAAAGACAAGCAAGATGGGATAATATATTTTTTCCGCAGCCCTAAACAATGGTTGTAGCCCCTCCTGTTACAATAGAGACACTGCACACCACACTAATACGTAAAACATTAAAGAAACCATCCTTCTGATAAGATAGGTTAAAAATACATTGTCTTCTACTAATTAAAATTACATAATAAATAGTCTAACCCCAGCCCAATTTGTATAAATTATAAGCTAACAGTGCAACACCAACAGTACGATCCAAATAAACCCCTCCTACACCTACAGGCAAAAGAGGTCTACTATATCTCTATTCAAACATCGTATCATCAGTGTCTTGCACAGCCGGAAAATTATGCAACCAGCAGGATGACCTAAACATGAATTATTACAAATATATCCGAATTCCATCTTTGAATGACAGTGCACTCCTAAAATCCTAAGGACTTGAAGGCATCTGCCACTTTTTGATAAAGAGCATTAAGGCTTACTCCCGTAGCCGACACACTAACAATAATTACAATAGCCACCAGACTAGCAATCAAAGCATATTCAATAGCGGTAACTCCATTTTTATTACAACAAAACGATAATATTTTACTTTTCATTTTCATTGAATCCACACCCATGTAATTGTTTTTGGAGACCCACTATTTATGAATAATAATAATATTTGCCACTAAACGAAACGCAGCTGAAAATTCGATAAGTGTCGGCTGGAGGGGCGTCCAATGGCAATTTTTTAATCGCAACGAAAGTACTGCATCCACGGGCCTTCCAAGCCGGTTTGCTGAGTTTCGTTTAGAAGAAAAATATTTTATGGCTTTTTAGCACAGCGTTTACGTTACCAGGATATTAAAAGTAATATATCCAATTGCAAACTGAAACAAACCAGGCTCGTCGCTATTTCGTGTGGGTAATGGTATGACAATGATCATTTCATTTTACCCCGGAGGCTTTCGTTAAGATGGATCCTG
>JAOTSI010000424.1 GCA_029865005.1 Desulfobulbaceae bacterium | reverse complement strand
ACGAATCAGTATAATGGTATAATTGTATTGAGAGTTAATTGTTATTTTTTCTGTCTGTTTGTCTGTCTGTCGTATTTTTGTGTGGCCTCGGGTGAGGCTGTTTCTCGAACGAACATATTCATTCGGAGATGATTTCATGGATAAAATGAATCCAATTTTTCACAGACCTAGTAGTTTTTTAATTTTCTATTTTACATTTTTCTTTATACTTTCAGGTTATGTACAAGCTGAATCTAATGGCGACGTTAATATTGCGTTGCTTGATCGTTCGGCAAAAGCTTTTTCATCCGTAGTGAAAAAGGCTGGTCCGGCGGTGGTGCATGTTCAAGTTGAAAAGGTTACTAAGGGTGGAGGGGTTCAGGGACAAAATCCGCTTGAGTTTTTTAATGATCCTTTTTTTGATAGATTTTTTGGCCCCCATTCTCGTAGGCCCGGTAAGCAACAAAGGGAACAAAAACAATATGGGGCTGGCTCGGGTTTTATTATTAGTTCTGATGGATATATTCTTACCAATAACCACGTGGTATCAGATGCTGATGAAATTGTGGTTAAATTATCCGATAAACGCCAGCTTACGGCCAAGGTTATCGGCACCGACCCTCAATCAGATGTGGCTCTCATAAAAGTGGAGGCCAATGACTTACCTGTAGTAAAACTCGGCAATTCCGATATGCTTGAAGTTGGTGAATGGGTAATTGCCATAGGTAACCCTTTTGAGCTCAATCAAACCGTAACGGTGGGTGTAGTCAGTGCCAAGGGTAGAAGTCGTATCGGTATTAATGATTATGAAAATTTTATCCAGACCGATGCTGCCATTAACCCTGGTAATTCTGGTGGCCCACTGCTCAATATCCATGGCGAGGTAATCGGCATGAATACCGCAATTTTTTCCCGTAGTGGTGGTTATATGGGAATTGGCTTTGCTATTCCGATTAACATGGCTAGGAACGTGGAAAAACAACTTAAAAAACACGGTAAAGTTACCCGAGGATGGTTGGGAGTAGTCATTCAGGATATTAATGAAGATCTTGCTAAATCCTTTGATTTAAAACAAAGCAGTGGTGTGTTAATCGGCGAAGTGGCAGAAGAATCACCAGCAAAAGAGGCCGGATTTCAGCAAGGTGATGTTATTATCACCATGGATGGGAAAGAGATAAACGATGTGCCCGACTTGCGTAATCGGGTAGCCATGGCCACACCGGAGACTAAGGTGTTGTTTGGGATTATTCGTAAAGGCAAGTCCATTGACTTAACTGTTACCATTGGTGAGCAGCCCTCAGATCTTACCGCCAAAGTTAAGGGCAAAAGTACCATTCTCGGAAATGCAGGACTATCGTTACAAGAGTTAACTCCAGAACTGGCCAGACAGTTTGGTTATGAGCCTGACCAAGGCGTACTTATCTCCGATGTGGAACCGGACAGTTCGGCAGCCAAGTCGGGGCTTAAATCTGGAACCCTTCTTGAGGAAGTGAATAAGCATAGAGTTCGCAGTTTGGAAGAGGTAAAAAACGTGCTTGCGGTTTCCACGAACCCTGATCAGATACTGCTTAGGGTTCGTATAAATCAGTATAGTCATTATGTGGTTCTTTCCCTGAAATAATAACAATATGGTAACGGATTGGGAGTGGTACCTCGTAACCCGTACAAACCCTCCGCCCATTCAATAATTATATTTTAAAAGCGCCGGAATAATCCGGCGCTTATTCGTTTATGCATGATAATCAACTAAAAGAACTAGCCTTACAGCTTCGTGAATTTGCCAAGGAGCGCGACTGGCAACAGTTTCATTCGCCTAAAAACTTGACCATGGCTCTTTCGGTGGAAGCATCAGAGTTGCTAGAACATTTCCAGTGGCTCACCCAAGAGCAAAGTCGTTTGCTGGATGATGATAAACGAGTGGAGGTGTCGGAAGAGATAGCAGATGTACTTATTTACCTGGTACGTTTAGCCGACATACTTCATATTGATCCCATGGAGGCGGTAAAGCGCAAGATGAGCTTGAATGAAACAAAATATCCGGTAGAGAAAGCCAGAGCCACTGCGGTCAAGCATACCCGTCTCTTTAACAATCCAGTTATAGACTCAGGCACCGACGATTGATGGTGCCCGGAAATTCTCTTTCACTAGAGGGCATCTGCCTGCAGGGCGCTGTTGAACATTTTTTTTTCGATGCAGCACCCCGCAACATTACCCCCTATGGTGACGGGAATATCAATGATAGTTGGTTGGTAACTCAGAGCAATGGTAATGATTGGATTTTACAACGGATCAATTCCCATGTTTTTTCCAGGCCCGATCTGGTGCTTTCCAATATGCGACTGGTTATTAATCATCTGGTTAAGGAAGGGCGAAGATTAGGCTTGGTTCCTGAGCGGTTACAGGTTTTTTATTTAAAAACCGGCTCTAACTCCGCAGACTATTTTATTGATGAGGATAATTATTGGTGGCGGGCCATTTCTTTTATCAATGACACCACCACGTTTCGCACTATACATCATCCTGTACAAGCCATGGAGATAGGTTCGGGACTGGGACTTTTTCACCGTTTGCTCTCCACCTTGCCTTCTGTGAGTTTGGCTGATACCCTGCCAGGCTTCCATGATACGTCAAATTATTTGGTTAATTATGATGTTATATTTAAAAAATATTCTGCTTCACTCAATGAGGAAGAAATATATTGTGCCCGCTTTGTGGAGAAACGGCGACACCTCCCCGATCTCCTGACAAGGGAGAAGCAAAACCTTATAATTCAGGCAACTCACAATGATCCTAAGGTGGCTAATTTTCTATTCTCTTCTGATGGTAAAAGAGTAGTAAGCCTAGTGGATCTGGATACGGTTAAACCCGGCCTCCTTCTCCATGATATCGGAGATGGATTGCGTTCTTGTTGCTCTTTGGGTAGGGAGGATTTCGCTGAGAAGGGGCCGCTCTTTGATCCTGAATTTTTCCGCTCTTTTTTAATTGGCTATCAACAGGAATTTGGATTGCGGTTGACGCATTGGGATCAAAATCGTATCGTTGCCGCCACTCTGCTTATCACCTTTGAACTGGGACTGCGTTTTTTCAGCGACCATTTGAGCGGAAATGTGTACTTTAAAATTGATTATCCGGGCCACAACCTCAAAAGAGGGTTGGCTCTTTTCCATCAGGCCGCTAAAATGGAGAGCATGCGTGATCAACTAGACGATATTGTTTCTGACATTTTCTCGACCGATTCCATTACGACTAATCCATTGATATGAAAACACCCTACACCTTATATAAACAATCTACTC
>JAOTSI010000132.1 GCA_029865005.1 Desulfobulbaceae bacterium | reverse complement strand
GCAGGACGGTGAGCTATAGTTAATCCTATGTGAATCCGGTCTGGTCGCACCCAGACGTAGTGCTGGTGAACGCTTACATCAGCACGGAGCTGATCCTGGGGTACGGGGGAAGGGAATAACATCGCGAATATTTGACATCCCGGTAACGTATTGGATAAAACGTTCAAACCCCAGGCCATAACCAGAATGAACCACGCTGCCGTAACGACGTAGATCAAGATACCAACGATTATCTTCTGGATCAAGACCAGACTCCAGCATTGCAGCAAGCAACCTATCATAACGTTCTTCCCGTTGGCTACCGCCAATAAGCTCTCCAATGTCTGGCACTAAAATATCCATGGCAGCCACGGTTTTGCCGTCATCATTTTGCCGCATATAAAACGGTTTAATATCTTTGGGGTAATCGGTTACTACCAGAACGCCTTGTGCTACTTCCTCACAGAGATAACGTTCATGCTCCGCTTGGAGATCCACGCCCCATTCCACTTCATATTCAAACTTCTGCTTAGCTCGCAATAGTTCATTAATCGCTTCACTATATGTCATCTGCACAAATGAATTATCCACGGTCATGGTCAACCGATCACGAAGCCCTTTGGAGACAAAACGATCAAAAAGATCAATTTCCTCTGTACATTCATGAAGCACAACGCTTATCAATTCTTTAACCATCTCTTCTGCAAGGCTAATATTGCCAGCAAGATCACAAAAGGCTATTTCTGGCTCCAACATCCAAAACTCTGCAAGATGACGACTGGTATTTGAATTTTCCGCCCGAAAGGTTGGACCAAAGGTATAGACCCTTCCCATAGCCATAGCATAAACTTCTGCTTGCAACTGGCCGCTTACAGTCAATCCTGCTCGGCGACCAAAAAAATCATTAGCATAAGACGCATTGGAAGTAATTTTTTCGGGAGCAAGGCCAGTAACAGTAAACATCTCTCCAGCTCCTTCGCAATCGCTAGTGGTAATAAGCGGCGTATGAACCTGAAAAAAACCCTGTTTCTTAAAGAAATGATGAATGGCAAAATTGAGTTCGCTACGGATTCTGGCCACCGCTGCTAATGCATTGGTCCGAGGACGTAGATGAGTGATGGAGCGGAGAAATTCAAAACCGTGCCGCTTCTTTTGCAAGGGGTATTTTTCCGGGTCAGCCCAGCCCAGTACAGTGAGTTCATGAGCTTTGAGTTCTATCTCCTGGCCTTTGGCCGGAGACTTAATCAACTCCCCAATAACCATGACAGCACAACCCGTGGTTAGCTTACATACCTCTGACTGATAATTGGCAAGATTTTGTTCTGCAACCACCTGTAAGTTACTCATGCTAGAGCCATCGCTGATTTCAAGAAAAGAAAGTTGTCCAGAACCACGACGAGTCCTGACCCAGCCGCTTACTTCCACAACCTTTCCATAACTTCTTTCCGTCAACAAATTGACGATGCGATTTTGTTTCATATTAGACTCCTGAACCCGTGAGCGAAGTTTTCGTTTAACCACTATCACGTATCCGCGAATTTTTTATTTTAATATTAAGTAATGAAACGATTGCGACTTAGCACAGGGTCACAAGTTTAGGTTATAGTTTGCTGCATTAAGATCGGTTTACCGGAGCCGGTAACTATCCCCATGGCTAATCCACGCTTTTGGGTTATATGACGAGCTACGACTGAACATTTCACAGTAAGCAAAAAAAACAAAGGTGCATCAACGTCAGAGAGAGTCTCAAAATTACCCTGCCCTTTACTTATAATAAGATCTGCCTCGGCAAAGTGTTGTTGAAATTCCTGAGAACATACAGCAAGGGGAGTGCCGGGACATCCGGTACCATTGTCTATAACTTGACAGTATTGATTAATGGAGCAATACGCAGCATCATCCAAAGTAACATCATTGAGAATTGTTTTTCCCCGTACCGCTAACCTTATATTACATCCATGTGCAAGAAGCTGCTCAACCAACAACCCGTCGAATACCAGTTCTCCACAATTGTCTGCTAAATACAGGATATTAAGCGGGGTTGGTGATTCTCGTATCTTACGATGCAATATTTCATAATCGTTAATGATAAAATCTTCATCTACACATTTAGCGAGAGACTCACGGGGGTTAAAATCATGTTGGGCACCATAATCAATTATATTACCGGCAATTGCATAGCGTAGCGCTGTGAAAAGAGGATCGGGAGAAGTTATTATATGATTTTTAGTCTGCTGCTGTAGCCCCAGTGCAAGATTATTACTTTCAAGCTTAAGTTCGGCAAAAGGGTCAGCCTCTCCGGTAATCTTGGCAATGAGAGAATAGACGAAAACTGCATTCTCCGGTGGAGATAATTCCCGATCCAAGGAGGGTAGAAGTGTGCCAAGTTCACGAAGAACTTGGTGTTGCACCTTGATATTGTCACTGCTGAGCTGGGCGGTGGTCAATCCTTGACGATAGAAACAGACCAGACATTCAAGGGAGGTTTTCAAACCTTACACCATGAAATTTTACTCATTATTAATCCTGTTTGAAGATAATTTATTTTTTCGTCTAACTGACGCGTTAGATCCAGGTTTTAATAAATAGTCCTGGCGAACATTGGAGAGCGCTGCAAATACGTTTGATTTAGAACCAGGAAATCGTTCATACACCTCTTCTAGAAAATCTCTTACATCGGTGCGCTTTGTTTGTCCAGAAGCGGGACACGGGGTACGTACAGGTTGAAGACACAATTTTTTAGCGGTAGCAATAATTTCATCTTTTTCTAGAAATGCCATGGGCCTGATAAGCTGTAATCGCCCCTCGAAAAGATTCTGCCGAGGCATCATAGTAGAGATGTTGCCAGCATAGAAAATATTGAGAAAAAAAGTTTCCAGCAAGTCGTCACGATGATGACCAAGGGCTACTTTGTTAAAGTTTTTTTGACGAGCCAGTTCAAAAATTTGACTTCTACGATTACGGGCGCAGGTAAAACAGATGTCTTTTATCTCAGGAGAATCTGGTGAAATATCTTCAGGAGGACGCCAGTTGGCTGGTACTATCTCTGCTTCTACTTCCATAGCAGATAGGCGATTAGCGACTTCCATTGCAGCTGTTCCAGGCTGACCATTTTTATGGTCTATATCTATATGAATTCCCAAAAGCTTATAATTGATCGGCGCTTTTTTGAGCCAATGCTTGAGAATAGCAGTTAAAACAAGTGAGTCCACTCCCCCGGAAACCGCGATTATTATGCGGTCACCATCTTCTAACATTCCATAGGCATGCATGGCTCGGCCAATACGATTATTTACTTTTCGGGTCAACATCATATTTTAAAAACCAAAATAACCTCTAGTTTGTTTCAAGATATGAACATTTATTAAATAATTCATCCACGCCCTCTTGCAAGAGCTCATCACCGTCTACCCAGGCAAAACCTCGCTGTCTCGCTTTATGAAAAGACATTAGGTTTTCCAAGACTGATTGTTGTTCTTCCTTAAATTCGCCGTGGCACAGGACTTCACCGCTATCCAGTGCTAATAAACGATAGCGAAAAGCAACAGAAGCAGGTTGTTCTACAGAATATTTACCGCCCTTTCTCTCGGAATAGTGATTTATGGTAGTTTCCAGGGCAACATTACAGGATAGGTGATTACCTACAAGTCGAGCCACAGATAAAGATTCTGCTGGGAGGTATTCCCTTAGTTTATAGAGTTGATCAATGGTAATAAACCGGACTTCGTTGCGTCTTCCCAGTTTCGCCAACAAAATCTCGTCCATGGTATTAACACCCTTTTTCAAGATGCTGGCCTGTTCATAGTTTAAGCTACCATCATAATCAACGGTACTGCTTGCAGGTAGTACTGCGATACAGGTAATGGCAGTATATGCTGCCTCCTGCTCCCCGGAATTTCTCTTTTCTCGGGCGCAACCAGTAAGCACAACAAGAAAAACAACAAGATACAACAGAACCGATCTCATAGAATGGATCACTTTTCCCTCCAAAGCATTTTCTCTAATTACAGTCCCAAAGATAAAAAAACAATCAATTACTTTCCGAATTCAAGGGACAAAACCCCTTTCCTTCATTCTCCTCTAAGGACGCTCCTTACTATTTTCTATAAATATCACAAAACACCTTTAGAGGAAAGCGGCCCGCTAACATTGGTATGACAAGTAATGGCTTGCGCCAATGCCCTTGCTAATGCTTTGAAAACCGCTTCTAGTATATGATGAGAGTTTTCTCCATGGAGCAAGTCGACGTGAAGAGTAAACCCCCCATTTAATACCAGTCCCCTAAAGAACTCTTTGGCTAAGGAGGTGTCGAAATTACCAACCTTTTGATCTGGAATATCGACATTAAAATGGAGATAGGGTCGATTTGAAATATCCACACATACCCGAGCCAATGTCTCATCCATGGGGACATAACTGTGTCCGTATCGATTAATGCCGGACATGTCACCAAGAGCTTTTTTAAAGGCCTGGCCCATGCAAATTCCAAGATCTTCAACTGTATGGTGGTCATCTATTTCCGTATCACCATTGGCCTTCACCTTAAGGTCAAAAAGTCCGTGAACAGCAAACAGGGTAAGCATATGGTCGATGAATCCGACACCAGTGTTTATCTCGTGATCACCGCTACCGTCCAAAGACAGTTCAATTAATATATCAGTTTCTTTTGTGCATCTCCGCACATCACTTTTCCGAATCGCTTTTTTACTCATCATTCAATCCTATTTCTATATGACTTCCTTGCCGGAATCCAGGGTAAAGAATAAAGAAAACGGAAAAACAAATTAAGTAAGATTGTTTAATTTATTTCATCCACGTTCCTAAGCATTAAAGTTCGCGGCAATTTTAAATATCAGCTTTGCTATCGCTTATATACTATTCGGAGTCGTCCGTATTGGCAACTATTCTTCAAGATGGTTTGTTATTTTCTTTTTACGAGTGAGGATAAATTTTTTTTTTTGAAGCACAGTTTTTTTTGTTGACACTGAACCAGGCTTTCTGTTAAAGTCGCTCGCCATTGACGGAACAAAAAAAAGTTTTTCTGAGCGGGAATAACTCAGTGGTAGAGTGTAACCTTGCCAAGGTTGAAGTCGCGAGTTCGAATCTCGTTTCCCGCTCCAATATATATATCACTAAGGTTCGGATGATTTTCGAACCTTTTTTTGTTAATTTTTGGAACACGAACAATGAAAACCTACTACACACCAGTAAACGAAATAGAGCGTAAATGGTTTGTTGTTGATGCCAATGGCAAGGTGCTTGGTCGCATCGCCACTGAGATCGCTAAACGGCTTCGCGGCAAGCACAAGCCTACCTTTTGCAATTTCCAAGATAACGGCGATTTCATTGTTGTGATCAATGCCGATAAAGTTCATCTGACCGGTAATAAGTTGGACGATAAAAAATATTATCGCCACACCGGATACATTGGTGGAATCAAAGAACGTACCGCGAGGGAAGTTCTTGAGAAGAAACCTGAAGACTTAATCAGATTGGCTGTAAAGGGCATGTTACCAAAAAACAAGCTTGGTCGTAAACAATTTAAAAAACTGAAAGTTTACGTAGGAACAGATCACCCTCACAGTGCTCAAGTGCCCGAAAAACTTGATATTTGATTAACGGAGATCATATAAAATGTCACAAGAACGTCACTACGCTACCGGCAAAAGAAAGACCGCCATCGCAAGAGTATGGGTTACCCCAGGCGAAGGTAAGGTTTCCGTTAATCAACTTCCGGTTGACGAGTATTTTGGAAGAATTTTCTTTGAATCAAAAGTAGAGAAACCTTTTGCTGTCACAGGAAATGATAATAAATACGATGTAGTCGCTACTGTAAAAGGTGGAGGCAAACATGCTCAGGTAGATGCTTTAGTACACGGAATATCTAAAGCCCTCCAGGAGATGGACTCTGAATTACGCCTTAGCTTGAAAAAAGCAGGCTTGCTTACTCGTGATTCCCGAGTTAAAGAGAGAAAAAAATACGGTCAACGTGGTGCACGCGCCCGTTTCCAATTCTCCAAGCGTTAAAAATTCTCCGTGGAATAGCACGGAAAATATATGTTTTTTTAAGGGAATAACGATCACTCGTTATTCCCTTTTTTTATTCACCAGTATTGATTGAGGAAGTGAAATGTTACGTGTCGGCATAATCGGCGCATCCGGATACACCGGAGTGGAACTCGCTAGAATATTGGCAACCCATCCAGAGGTACAAATAACAGTTGCAACCTCTAGGCAATATGCCGGACAACCCCTTTCCTCAGTATTTCCAAATTTACGCGAACGGGTTGATATTACCTGTGAGAATCTAACGCCTGCAGAATTGACGGACAGAGCTGACTTTTTCTTTACCGCTGTTCCCCATAAAACAGCGATGGATATCGTACCGATACTGCTGGCTGCTGGAAAAAAAGTTGTTGACCTGAGCGCTGATTTTCGTATCCGTGATGCAGCTGTTTACGAAAAATGGTATCAAAAACACTCTTGTCCAGAAGTTATCAAAGATGCGGCTTATGGGTTGCCAGAGCTGTACCGCTCCCAGATTAAGAAATGTAATTTAGTTGCTAATCCTGGGTGTTACCCTACTTCAATAACCTTAGGATTGGCACCACTTCTGCGTAGTAAGCTCATTGATCCCTCCACTATCATTGTTGATTCTAAGTCTGGAACATCTGGAGCAGGACGCGCCGCCGCAGTAGGGAGCCTATTTTGCGAAGTGGCTGACGGATTCCGACCCTATAAAACAGGTGGGACCCATCGTCATATTCCTGAAATAGAACAGGAACTGTCCGCCCTTTATAATGACGACATTACCATTAGTTTCACCCCACACTTACTTCCCATTTCCAGAGGTATTTTGAGTACCATTTATGCTTCTCTAGACAAAGAAATAAGTGAGGATGAATTACATGGTCTTTATCGAGAAGCTTACGATGGAGAAACCTTCGTCCGGATCTGCCCGCCAGGTGTTCTCCCGGCTACTCAACATGTGAGGGGAAGTAATTGTTGCGATATCGGGATGAGCCTTGATAAGCGTACCAATCGGGTAATTATTATGAGTGCTATTGACAATATTGTTAAGGGCGCTTCAGGTCAGGCAATACAAAACATGAATTTGATGAATGGATTACCTGAGGAAACTGGTTTAATGGGAGCACCTTTTTTCCCGTGAACCCGGCCAGGAATATTCGTCTGATTATCGCCTATGACGGCAGTAATTACAGCGGTTGGCAACGACAAAAGAACGATCGTACCATCCAGGAAACCTTGGAGACAGCCCTCAGTACCATTACGAGGGAAACGGTAATCTTGCATGGTGCTGGCCGTACTGATGCAGGCGTTCATGCTCTCGGCATGAACGCCAATTTTCACACTCACTCCACCATTACTCTTTACGGATTACTTAAGGGGCTTAACTCAATGCTGCCCCATGATATTCGCATTCTTCATTCTGCTGTTATGGACGAAGATTTTCATAGTCGCTACAATGCAAAGGGTAAAATATACCGTTACGATTTTTATACCGGCCATATTCAGTCTCCCCATGAACGACTTTATCGAGTCCATATGCCAAGAGTGACATATTTAGAGCCAGTCAGGGGCTGTTTAGAGTTCATACAGGGGTGCCACGATTTTTCTTCTTTTGAAGCGAGCGGTTCCCGTGATAAAACTATCATCTCTGGCAAGGGTGCTGTTCGTACCTTGTTTAAAGCTGAGCTTGAATCATCCGAGATTTCTCCCGACCATTATTCTTTCATATTCTCAGGTAACGGCTTTCTTAGACATATGGTTCGCAACATTGTTGGAACATTGTTTGAGTCAGGTAAAGGTAAACTTACTCCGGAAGAATTTCGTGATATAATCGCCTGTCGTAATCGCTCTTTTGCAGGCCCAACCGCACCCGCCCATGGTCTTTTCCTAGTTTCTGTTAATTATAATTAACCAACTACGTCATTTTTATAATTCCTGTTTTAAGTCAAATAATTCAGCTTATACGTCATCCCGGCCAATTAATTCAGTTGATTTTATCTGCATTTTCCTTACAATTAAAATAGTTCAGGTATAAAATTATTATTCTATGATGATCCCCTGTTAATTTTTTCCGTTTTTTTGGAAGGCGTGTGTAAAAAATTCAACAGGTGTTCATCTCTTTTGCCCAATGGAAAGTCACCATGACCGAGACCAACGTAGCCCAAAGAGAAGCACAAATTTTTCAATTTCTCAAAGATGGAAACAAAAACCAAGCCAAAGAAGAACTGGCTAACCTGGTAATTGAGTTGGCAAAACAACATAACTTTACTGAGGCAGATAGACTGCGTGACCGTATTTATGAAATTGATGCCATGGCGCTTAACGAGATTATTCGTACTGGTGAGGTTATTGATGAGGAAAAAGCAAAGGCCATCGGCGGACAACATAAAGCCGTATGGGAACCCCTGCTGACAAAAATCACTGAAGAGGAATTCACAACTCTTTATCATGCAACCACAAAGAAAACTTTTTCGGCCGAAGCTGAAATTGTCTCATCGGGGAGCATTAACGATGCTTTATTTTTTATTAATCGTGGCACAGTGGAAATTTCCCATTATATTAATGATGAAAAAACAGTTATTACCGAATTACATCCCGGGAAAATGATAGGGGAAAATTTTTTTGAAGCATCATTATGGACCGTTAATGTGAACGCCAAAAGTGAAGCAGAAGTCGGCCTGCTTCACCGTAAAGATCTGGATAAATTGAGTGAAACTTTTCCAGGGCTTGAATCTAAGCTCAGGGATTTTTATAACAATCTGATAGAGATACAAGCTGTGCTCGCGCAGAAGGAAATTAACCGAAGGGCTGTTCCTCGCTATGAAACAGCACTCAAGGTGTTTTTTCAATTCATTGATAAGAACGGCAAAGTAGGTGAAAAACCCTTCCGTGCCGATTTAATAGATATTTCAGAGGGTGGAGTAGCTTTTGCCATAAGAATTTCAAAAAAAGAAAATTGCCGAATTTTGTTGGGTCGCACCATTCGTATCACTATTCCTTTAAAAACTGGGCAGAAACAGATACCTATGGATGGACGAATTATTTCCGTGCAACCATTTAATATGATGGAAAGTGATTATGGGATTCATGTTCGACTTTCAAAACGGATACCCGGTAAACATCTATCGTTATTTTGTGATATCCCACAGGAGGAGTCTTCGGAGGAACAACAAACAAAGTTGGAGGTAGGTGAAAAGGATGAAGAATAAGGTTGCTGACCACAGTGCTTATAGCTATTAGATATAAATTAGTACCTGTTTGCAGGGCTCGTAACTAGCTGATTAACTATAGATCATCGGTCTGCTTGCACACATGGGCAGTACTGGTAAACGCTTATCCGTCCGATGTTATCAACTTTTATTTATAACTCGGTGAACGATTACAAAATTAATACATTATGTTTTCGATTTTTTTTTTTAGGTTTAGGTCAAAGGCCCTAAGCAAACAGATTTCTATTTGAAAATGGTTGTTGTTTGACGCGGACTATGTGGCAGCGCGACTGAACCGAGAGATTCCCATGAAAACCTTAAGGCAATAAAATTGTCCTTTTTTGGGGTGGTGTCCATGTTGATTTTAAACGCGATTTTCTATAAGCCAAAAGTATTTTTCCTTTCCCCTTTTTTTTTCTCACCTTATTATTTTATCCTTCATTTGCAACAATGATATAATGAAGCGACATCGGTTGACCGGTTAGTTACTAATTGGGGCGTGATTAATCAATAAGGATGCCTGGATAATAACAATTAAACAGGTGGTTAAGTGAGGAGGCAACTGTGTGCCGGCAAAAAGATATAAAATAGACATATCGGTTTTGCTAATTTAATGATATTTCATTATTATAAACAAAATTTTATTTGTTCTCCTCAAAACCAGTAACGGTAAAATCACGATCATCGAACTAAAAATATATGGCCAAAGAAAAAGTTACCAAATCAATTTTATTTGCCGACATTAGTAAGAGCACTGCTCTTTACGAGCAGCTCGGAGACAGCAAAGCACAAAAGGTAATAGCTGCGGCAATAAAACTTATGATTAAGGCGATTGTTCGACACAAAGGTATTGTTGTCAAAACCATCGGCGATGAGGTGATGAGTGTTTTTGATGAACCGATCTCTGCTATGGAAGCTGCGATTCTCATGCAAAAGCTTATGGAACAACTTTCAGCTAAACTTTATCATGAACTTAATCGACCCTTAAATATTCAGATAGGCACCC
>JAOTSI010000131.1 GCA_029865005.1 Desulfobulbaceae bacterium | reverse complement strand
TCTGGATTATATAATGGTGGCGATGCAGGGACTTGAACCCCGGACACTACGGATATGAGCCGTATGCTCTAACCTGCTGAGCTACATCGCCGTGTCTGCGACAATTGATTTGAACGAGACAATATTCACAATTGAAGCGATTCTGTCAATAAGAAAACAACAGAATAGTTCCCGAGCAACGATTAAAATCAATAAGTGATTATTTTTTTTAAAAAATTACTCGGGTCTTTTTTTAAGGATAAAAAAATAAGTCTCGTTTAAAAAGAATTAGGTTTTACTCTGGTTCGTCATGGCACAGAGCGCAATCCTGGCTAATGGTATCACCATTAGCATTTTCATGCTCTTCATCATGGCAGCGCCAGCAACCGTATCCTTCATCGGCTTTTTCATGGCCTAAATGTTTATTATAGGTGCCCCAATAGAGTTCAAGTTGAGGCCAAACATTATTGAGGTAGCTTTCCAACAGGTATTCACCGGCTGCTTTTATACCATCCTCGTGTTGAGCCGCCAAATCTGGATCCCTGGTCTGTTGTTTGGCCATCAGATCTGCAACCATTTTTTCGGTGGCTTCTTCCCTGGTTTCATACTTGGTGTTGATAACCTCAAGGCTGTCCTCTCGAATACCTGGGATAGCAGGGTTGATACGTTTACTGAGTAAGCCGAAATCAACTCTTTCTTCTTGATCATCATAAATATGAGTAGGACGATTATGACAATCAATACAATCCATCAATCGCCATTCTGGTTCATGCTCACCTTGGTGTACTTCACCTTCTTCTTCATCACTGGTTTTGACAAATTCATCCTCAGAACCATCGGGACGCTTTACTTTTACTCTGGTCACGTTGGTTCGCTTTTCATCGGTTGCTAGATAACGTACTTCAACATCTTTACTAACATGCCAATGGATACCTTCAAAAGCGTCGGTTTCTGGATTATGGCCACCAATATGAAGTGCGATTTCATTAACCTCAGGGGTCTCTTGATCGTCATTGCTGAATTTAACAAAGCGCTTAACTTTCTTACCCACAAATTTTTCCGGCCAATGGCATTGCTCGCAAGTATCCCGAGCAGGGCGGAGTTCATGGACCGGAGCAGGAATAGGTCGACTGAAGCTGTTAGTTAAAACAGCAACTACCTGACGCAAACCGGAGATCTTTGCACGTACAAACCACTGGGCTCCAGGTCCGATATGACATTCCACGCAAGCAATCTTGGAATGGGGCGAGCGTTGGTAAGCTTTATATTCAGGCTCCATCACTTGGTGACAAAGCACACCGCAAAAGTATGGGGAATCGGTAAAATGATATCCTTCATAGGCCATAATCACCAGAATAGAGACATTAACAACCGATAATACCAAGAGGCCGATGAGAAAACGTCTATGTTTGGGATCGCTGAGATTGATTTTCAGGTGTTCACGCTGAATTCCATATTTATGCCATTGTCGGCGACGAAGAAAGGCGGCCAAAGGGATAAGGGCTAAACCTAGGACCATGCCGCCAGGCAGTACTGTGTAGGTGAACATCGCGGCATAGGGGTTATGAAAAAGACCTAATAGCTCAGCTATAAGGCCGACACCCATAAGGGTGATACTGATAGTGGTAATGGATACACCTAATAATCCTAAAGGAGAGCGCCAAAGACCGCGGACAATATGTCCCCATGCCGTCCTCTCTTCTGGATCGGGGCTTGCGCCCTCATTTTTTTGTTCCTGATCTGTACTGCTCATTGCTACAACTTCCTCCTGTCCTTTCCGAATTTTACTGTTACTTATTGTTTTGATAACTAAATTATATCACGGGTAAACTTTATACTATTCACTGATAAATTACTTTCCGGATTATTGAATTCATGAATCAAGCTGTTCCGGAGTTAAAAAAGCTGCCTTGTTTTTTCCGAGATAGTATTTTGTATTTTATAGTACCCTGATTATTAAATTATAATAAATTGAGTTTAGTATTTCTGTTTGCGGGAGCGAATAACATTGTAACAAGAATCTTTTACAAAAAAAAGATGAATTGTGATTCAGTTCCGATATGGGGAGAACTTATTATTTTTTTCATTTAAAATCGCATGAATGAAAAATCAGTTTTTTTAACTCCTTTAAATCTAACATCCATGAGATGCATAAAAAGTAGAAAAATCTATTTCAGCGTCCATTAAAATGGTTATACTTTAATTATATAATCTACACTGAAAGATGGTGGAAAAGCTCCATCGTGTATAATAAATGAGCAACACCTTGACATCAAGAAGAATTATTAGGGAAAAGAGAACGGTGAAAGCGATGATTATGATTTACTGTCGTCGTTTCCACAAACCAAAGGTTATGCCTTGTGAACGATGTCAGGAACTTCTTAATTACGCCCTGCACCGTTTAACTCTCTGTCCTTTTCAGGAAGGTAAAACAACTTGTGGCAAATGTCGGATTCATTGTTATAAACCGGAAATACGCCAAGAAATACAAAAAGTGATGCGCATTGTAGGACCTAAAATGCTCCTTTATCATCCCATGTTAGCAATATATCATTTACTCGATGGATTTAGGAAAAGCGCTAAAAAATCGATAAAATAATATTCAAGTATGAGTAATCGAACTCCTCTGCTTTCTTCAAAGGGATGACAATCTGAGATTATGGAATGCAAACAAAGGATTTTGGCAAATAAAGAGAGGTTTCATCGAAAACGCTTTGCAAACCCATCGTTTTTTTGTATCAAATATAATTTCAACTATCCGTATATGATTTGATACCCATATCATATATTTTTTGTTTATTATGGAGACGCATAAGTAAGGCGGAACTATGGTCATGAATAACCATTTAATTGCACTTAATAATTTCTCGCGCCAACAGCTTCAATCACTGATCGTTCGCGCTATGGTTTTAAAACAAGAAAGCCGAAACGGCAAAAGACAAGATCAGTTGGTCGGTCGCACAATTGCCCTGGTTTTTGATAAACCATCTACTCGTACAAGAGTATCTTTTGAGGCAGCCATGTATGGGCTTGGAGGGCAAGTAATTTTTATCCCCACTAAAGAGACTCAATTAAGCCGAGGCGAACCTCTCAAGGATATGGCCAGGGTACTTGATCGTTATGTTGACGCCATTGTTATGCGTACTCATGGGCAAGAGATTGTAGAAGAGGTGGCTCGTTATTCTAAAGTTCCGGTTATCAACGCCCTGACTGACCTGTATCATCCTTGTCAGATTCTAAGTGATATTATGACGGTGATTGAAAGTAAAGGGGCTCCGGAAAATCTCAAAATTGTCTGGCTCGGAGATGGTAATAATATGGCCAACTCCTGGATTGAGGCGGCATCGTGCATGGGATTTGGCTTGACCTTGGCTTGTCCAGAAGGATATGGTCCCGATGAGACGGTACTTGAGCAAGCAATGAAAAAGGCCAAAAAGCCTATTACCTTGCTCCACGATCCGGTGGAAGCCATAACCAATGCTGACGTGGTTAATGTGGACGTATGGGCTTCCATGGGCCAGGAGGATGAACAACAAAAAAGGCTTGATATTTTTAAGTCATTTCAGCTTAATAAAGAGCTTCTCGCTAAAGCTAACCCCAGTGCAGTGGTACTGCATTGTTTGCCTGCTCACCGGGAAGAGGAAATTACTGAAGAGGTTTTAGAAGGCGCACAATGTGTTGCTTTTGACCAGGCGGAAAACAAAATGCACCTTCATAAAGCAATTTTGGAGTCTTTTGTCTGCCGTACTAAAAATAAATAATATGATTAGATAGAAAATTTCGCCAAAAACATTTTGGTACATAAAGTTATATATTGGAAATATAAATGAAAGACATCAAAAAGATAGTTCTCGCCTATTCTGGCGGCTTGGATACATCGGTTATTTTGAAATGGCTCAGTGAGCAATATCAGTGTCCGGTGGTTGCTTTTGCCGCCGATGTGGGACAAACTGAAGATTGGGATGCGGTACGTGAAAAAGGGATGGCCACTGGAGCGGAAAAAGTGGTTATTTCCGATTTGCGAGAAGAATTCGTTACCGATTATATTTTCCCGGCCTTTCGAGCCAATGCAATTTATGAAGGTTCCTATTTACTTGGTACATCTTTAGCCAGACCGTTAATCGGCAAAGAACAAGTTCGTATTGCAGCTGAGGAAAACGCTGATGCGGTGAGTCATGGTGCCACCGGTAAGGGTAACGATCAGGTTCGATTTGAGCTTAGCTATCTTGCTTTAAATCCTAAATTGGCCATTATTGCACCTTGGCGGTTTTGGGATCTTAATTCCCGTAATAAGTTAATTGCCTTTGCCGATGAGCATAATATCCCTATTCCGGTCACCAAAGAAAAGCCCTACAGTTCAGATGAAAATCTACTCCATATAAGCTTTGAGGGTGGAATTCTAGAGAATCCCTGGAACGAACCTGAAGAGGATATGTTCAAGCTGACCGTGTCCCCTGAAATGGCACCTGATACCCCCACCTATATGGAATTAGACTTTGAAATGGGTAGTCCAGTCGCTATTAACGGCGAAAAAATGGCCCCGGTTGAACTCTTTAGCACCCTTAATCGGTTGGCTGGAGAGAACGGCATAGGTCGCCTGGATATGGTTGAAAATCGCTTCGTGGGCATGAAATCGCGCGGAGTTTATGAAACACCTGGTGGCACTATCTTACGTATCGCCCATTGCGACTTAGAAACCATCACCATGGATCGTGAAGTATTGCGTATTCGAGACGGCCTGGTACAACGATATTCAGAGCTGGTGTATAATGGATTTTGGTTTTCACCGGAACGGGAATTTTTGCAAAAGACCATGGATGAAGCGCAGAAGACAGTTAATGGTACAGTGCGACTAAAATTATATAAAGGCAACTGTATGCCGGTGGGACGTAAATCTGATAATTCTCTGTACAGCGAGAGCTTTGCGACCTTTGAAGAGGACGAGGTCTATAACCAAGCGAATGCAGAAGGATTTATAAAGCTCAACAGTTTGCGCCTGCAGATCCAGGCTATGAACAGGAAGTAATAACCAAAGATGGTAGATAATAGTTCACGAAAAACATCCGCTAAATTATGGGGTGGTCGTTTTTCCTCATCCACAGCGGCATCGGTGGAGGAATTCACTCAGTCTATTCAATATGATTGGCGTTTATATCGACAAGATATCGCAGGGTCCAAGGTTCATGCCGGGATGCTGGCTCGCCAAGGTTTAATAACCGAGGAAGAACGTGACGCCATTATTTCTGGTTTGGAGGAAATTCGGGGGGAAATAGAAGAAGGAACCTTTACTTTCCGTACCGAACTTGAAGATATTCACATGAATATCGAAAAGGCCCTAACCGATAAAATCGGTGCCGCCGGGGAAAAACTGCATACTGCCAGGAGTCGTAATGATCAGGTGGCTCTTGATTTACGTCTTTATATGCGAGAGGAGGCTGAGACCCTCGATATTTTACTGCAGGATGTCCAGAACGGATTCGTTAAGTTGGCTCGCAAATATTTGGGTGTGGTGATGCCGGGTTATACCCATCTTCAACGCGCCCAACCGGTCCTTTTGTCCCATCATCTGCTGGCATATTTTGAAATGTTTAAACGGGACCGGTCCAGATTATCTGACTGTTTGTCCAGGTTAAACTTATCACCCTTAGGTGCGGCGGCTATGGCCGGTACTGGCCTTCCCATTGATCGAGAGTTTGTGGCTGAAAAGTTGGGTTTTGCCGGGGTGACTGCTAATTCCATGGATACCACGGGTGATCGTGATTATGTCATGGAATATCTTTTTTGCCTGACCACTATTCAGCTGCATTTGAGTCGATTGTCGGAAGAATTGGTATTATGGTCCAGTAAAGAATTTGAATTTATTGATATCGGCGATCGTTACTGTACCGGCTCTTCTATTATGCCTCAGAAGAAAAATCCTGACATACCGGAACTCATTCGTGGTAAAACTGGCAGGGTAGTTGGAAGTCTTATGGCTCTACTCGTTACGGTGAAAGGTTTACCTCTTACCTATAATCGGGACTTGCAGGAAGATAAAGAACCGCTTTTCGACGCTCTGGATACGGTAAAAGGCGGACTGTCTATTACCGCAGAACTTCTTGATAATGTAACATTTAAGGCCGATCGCCTTAAGGAAGCTACCCACGGCGGCTTTATGACCGCCACCGATATTGCCGATTACCTGGTTCGTAAAAATATGCCTTTTCGCCAAGCCCATGGGGTGGTGGGAAATATTGTTGCCCAGTGTCAGCAGAGAGATATTGAACTTACCGACCTTACGTTGAGTGAACTACAGGAATTTTCTCAGCTCATTGATGAAGATATTTTCTCCGTGCTTACAGTTGAAGGCTCAGTGAATAGCAGAACATCCATTGGCGGTACTGGAATACAACGAGTAAGTGCTGCGGTAGAAGAGGCGGAAGGGTATCTTTGCTCATAATATATTATTCCAGCATTGTTTTTAGTAAAAGTTTCTTACCTGATTTGAGGCATATGTGATCACTTATTCACTTTCATTGTATTAAATCAGCTAGTTGTGAACCGCGTAGACAGGTGCGATTTGAGTGCGGTAATATAAAGCGTAACGCATTAAAAAGACAATACTTAAGGAACTCTGAAAAAAGACAAATAAGATTGTTTACTTTATTTCATCCGCTTTTCTAAGAGTCGGTGACAAGACCGGTTCCAGGGAGGAGTTATTATGGAGCGATATTCACGAAACCTCATCAAGACCAAAACGTGGTGGATAATTCCTGTGTGGGCATTACTTATTTGTAGTTTTGGGTGTGAAATTAAATCAATTCACGTACCCCCTGAAGATATTTTATGTAGCCGACCTGATCCTGAGCAAAATGAGCAGAGGATGGAGAAAAAACTCGAGAATTCAGGTACAGTGGGCCATGGGGTTGATAACAAAATATAAACAAATAGGTATTTAGGACAGGGTAACTACTACGTTCTAATAGTGAATATGGTGGTTATGGTGCGAGAATTGAGGGTTTTCAGCTACCGGGCTGATTATCGAACGTAATGGATGAACTCTTAGATTTATGACTTTTTGGTCAGATCTTTGTGTTGTGCGTAAAAATAATCCTCGGAATATTATTTAAATGCTTGAGGTTAGCTTTTTCGCATGCCTTAATCTCGAACCAAAATTCTCATTAATTAATAGATTCATGGATAGAGAGAATATTATTATGGTCAGAGTGATACATTACTTCGAAAAGAAAAGATTTTCTTTCTTACTTCTCATTATAGCAACATTAGTTGTTAATACCTCAGGATGCGGATACAAGTCCATGCCGGTTCCTCCAGAGGATATGATTCCCAATCCGGTGGTTGATTTGCGTTACGAGTTAAGCGAAAAAGGGGTTACCCTTACATGGACTTATCCTACCCGTACGGCTGCTGGTCATAAACTTACGGAAATTACCTCTTTTGATATTTATCGCGCAGTGGTTCCCCTTTCCTCCTATTGTGAGTCATGTCCCATTCCCTTTGGTAACCCCATGTCTTTCCCCGGCGGAATTTTACCTGAAGATGAGGCCAAGATAGCGGTTTACGAATCAACATTGTTACGTCCCGATCATTTGTATTTTTTTAAAATAAAAAGTAAAATTGGTTGGTGGGCCGAGTCTACTGATTCCAATATCGTCTCCTTTGTTTGGAGTATTCCACCTCGGGCTCCAAAAAGTTTGCAAGCTGATGCTGGAGATGGAATAATTGAACTTAGTTGGCAGCCGGTGGTAGAAAAACTAGATGGACGGCCTTTAAATCAGCCCGTTAAATACCAAGTGTATAAAAGTTTGGGTGGTGGAGCATTTGTCCATGTGGGCGAACCTATTTCCGAAACTACATATACCGATAATGAGGTGATTAACGGAAAACGGTATTTTTATAAAATCCAGGCCATGGGAGTTCATGAACGAGGTATGGTGGGTGGAGGATTAACAGTTGACGTTACATCTGTACCTGTTGATCTTACTCCCCCTAAAGCGCCTACCGGGGTTCATGCTTTACGTACCGCAAAGAGCGTTAAGGTTTTTTGGGATAAAGTCAAAACTGATGATGTAAAAGAATACGCGATTTATCGTAGAGCAGCGAACGATAAAAAATCCAAGTTGATTGATAGAGTTAATGCTCCATACACGTTATTTACGGACAACAAACTACCTACAGACGAAAATTGCCTCTATTATGCGGTTTCCGCAGTTGATAAATCGGCAGCGGCTAACGAGAGTTCCTTGTCGCTTGAGGTTAAGGTTTGTAAACAATAATTTGCTTTTTGATATATATCCATAGGATGCATGCCTTTGGCATGCATCTTCGAAAAACCAAGAACATAATCGACACCGGCATAATAATGTGCCGGTGTTTTTCATATTTACTGTACTGATAATATTTACCATAAGCTATGAATCATTTTAAATATAAAAACGGAGAGTTATCCTGCGAGGATGTCCCCGTAAGTCGTATTGCGGCAGAGGTGGGTACCCCTTTTTACCTCTATAGTTCAGCTACCTTAAATCGCCATTTCCAAGCATTTGATGGAGCTTTTGACGATATTGCTCATATCACCTGTTTTGCTGTTAAATCCTGTTCTAATGTTGCTATCCTCAATGGCTTTGGGAAAATGGGTGGCGGGGCAGATATAGTTTCAGGTGGTGAACTTTTTCGGGCTCTACATAGTAAAATAGATCCTAAGAAAATAATTTACTCTGGGGTGGGTAAAAGCGAGCTCGAAATTGAAGAAGCTCTACGGGCAGAGATACTGATGTTCAATGTTGAATCCCCTCAAGAGCTAGATAGGATTCAAAATGTTGCTGAACGTCTCGGGGTGAGAGCTCCGGTTGCTTTTCGTATCAACCCCGATGTGGATCCCCAGACCCATGCATATATTTCAACAGGATTAGCAAAAAATAAATTTGGTGTGCCGGTAAAAGAGGCCTTAGTTGAGTATTTACGAGCTCAGGATATGGCTAACATAGATATTATAGGGGTTAGTTGTCATATTGGTTCTCAATTAACCAAAATATCACCCTTTATCGAAGCGCTTCATAAGGTGAAGCTTTTCATTCAGCAGCTCGAGCAAAAGGGTATTGTTATAAAATATCTTGATTTGGGTGGAGGTCTGGGAATCAATTATAATGATGAAGAGCCTCCCCTTCCTCATGAATATGCCCGTGCTGTAATTGATGAGCTAACGTCTTTGGATATTACCTTAATTTTGGAGCCTGGTCGGGTTATTGTTGGAAATGCTGGAATCTTAGTGACAGAGATTCAATATACCAAAGTCAACACTGGCGGAGAAACAGACAAGCATTTTGTAATAGTGGACGCCGCCATGAATGATCTTTCGCGGCCGAGTCTCTATGATGCCTTTCATTCAATTAAACCGGTACTGGAAAAGTCTGGTACTCCTTTATTGGTTGATATTGTAGGACCTATTTGTGAAACCGGGGATTTTATGGCTCGCGATCGGCTCTTAGAAGAGGTGAAGCAAGGTGAATTGCTGGCGATCATGAGTAGTGGGGCCTATGGATTTTCCATGTCTTCTAATTATAACTCACGTCCTAGAGTTGCTGAGGTGTTGGTTGAGGGGTCTGGATTCCGGGTCATTAGAGAGCGGGAAAATTATGAAGATTTGATTCGCCATGAAAATATTTGAATTTGTAAATGAATAAGGTTTTTGATTACAAATTCAAAACATTCAGGAAAAATATCAACGGGATGTAATTAAAATATTGAAGAATATTTTTTTATAATATCCAAGATATTGGCCTAAAAGACCATAAATCAATGAACCGAGTATCTCGGAGTAACTTATTTTTATGAATATTTCTCAAATGCCGGTACCATTTATGAAACTCAGTGGTACTGGTAATGATTTTATCGTAATAGATCACCGAAGCCCTTTTCTCACTTCGGAACAGATGAGTGACTTTGCCCGGTTGGTATGCCGACGTAAATTTTCTGTGGGGGCGGATGGACTTATTTTGTTAGAAAATTCTGATACTGCTGATTTTCGATGGCAATTTTTCAATGGTGATGGCTCAGTGGCTGAAATGTGCGGTAACGGAGCCAGGTGCGCAGCCAGATATGCTTATTTAAAAGGGATTGCCCCTGCACTCATGCATTTTGAGACTTTGGCGGGTGTTATTGAGGCTAAAGTTGAGTCCACCGAAGTGAGCGTTAAAATGACAGCGCCCAAAGATATCCTACTGAATCAAGAGCTTGAGGTAGATGGCCGTAA
>JAOTSI010000423.1 GCA_029865005.1 Desulfobulbaceae bacterium | reverse complement strand
AAATTTTAATAATCTTATTTCTAAGCATAACATCGCCTTCAATGTAAAAGAGAAAAGGAAAAAAAAGGAGGGGGGGGGAAGGGAATGGCAATAAAAATAGACAAAAGACCGGTGAACTAGCATCATCCCTATGAATCTACAAGGGAATAGTTTACTCCTTATCCACCAACTTCAAAGATATAATCTAGTAATAGTCAGTTAAGAAAAAAAGCACCTCGTCCAACTCAAAGAGGTCTTGTTTTAGCCTCGAACTGAGTTCCTGTTTCTTAATCTACTGCAAAACGGGCCCTAGGTATTAAATAGAGCCCCTAACCAAACCGGTACCACAAAGAAATGATTGAATACAACCAAGCTGATCGCACTCAATCATTACATGGAACTTACCGGCAAGCGTTGGCAAATAAATTGCGCTTCATGTCATCCATTAATTGTTGTACTGTCAGATTGTAAATTACCCACAATCGTATAAATTCGACAAGTCAACTAATTACACTCTTGAATGACTTAAGTGAGATTACGATCAATTCGGCTCAACGTTTTTGGCACATGGACCTTTTTGTCCTTCGCCTACCTCGTACTCTACCTTTTGGCCTTCATTAAGTGTGGCATAACCGGAAGTTTTAACTTCTGAATGGTGTACAAACAGGTCTTTTCCTCCATCATCAGGAGTAATAAAACCATAACCTTTGTCTGCATTAAACCATTTCACTGTACCGGTACTCATAACATCCTTCTCCTGTTAAGTTAACTTAAGCTATATTTTAATAGCATTACATACTCACATAAGTAATTATTCTTTTTGCAAAAACAATTACAAAACCAATCATCACTAATTATTCAATCAGCGAAACCTCAAAGCTTTTAAGCTTTACGGCTGCCATTATTTTTACATTTGGTACTATTTTTTTCATACCTTTTGTATAAAACTTAAACCACAATATAGTAACATAGAAGTATTTTACATCTGCTAATTCTACATCAATGATTGCGATTCGTCTAAATTAAAAAAAGACAATTATCTTTTTTTTATTTATTTACCAAAATAGCCATAAAAATGGAAGTGCACGTGAGTCACATTTTTTAAAATGGCATCTGTTATTTGCTCAAAATAATATCCTATTCAAAAAATATAAACCACTTTTTTTAAACATTTTGTCAAAATTTTATCTTTTTCTTGTCACCCATTCTCCTGGCGCAACTAACAAAGACTACGAAGTTCGACCCGCTGAAAAATAAATTATCCCATCTCGGAGTCTACCGCTTACCTGCTTGTCTTTTTAGCCGTCTTCTTTATCATTGTAAGTGTTACATGATATTATTATACGCTTGTTGTCTTTTCTGGAATACAACTTAAAATCCTGCGCAGGTATGCACAGACTCCAATTTTAAAATAATTATTATTAACAGTGACCACTTACAAATGACCACCTTATCAAATCAGTTAGTTACGAACCCTGTGACCAGGTACGTATTTAGAGTAACAGCACCACAAAAACATTCGTTCTTCAATAAAATAAAAAGTTTCTTTCGCATTTCTCCTCGCCCTTTGCTATCCATTATTTTACTATATAATTTAAGTGAGCTCAAATATACGTTTACAGCTAAAATTCACTTTTAACCTACTGAGAATATAAATTTTATGTCAATTAGACTCATCGCTACTGAACTATACAGTGCTCAAAAAAAGGTTAGCAAACTAGAGAATGAACTAGAAGCAGCCAACATTAATGACAAAGATCAAATACGTGAAAAGTTACGTGTAGCCCGTTCAGAAAAACAGCAATTACGGAATATTTTAGATGGGAGGAAAGCTTAGACCATAATTATTCTCAGATCTATCTCCTATATAACATTATGAATATAAAAAATATCGAACAATCAAAGACAGCCTTTCAAGCTCTCGACCCTAACACTATTCTCAATATTGTGGAACATAGCCTGGGTATAAGATGTACTAATCTCTGTCGCCCTATGGCTAGTTATATCAACCGAGTATATGAATTGGAGAGCGAAGATGGCGCTGGATTAGTAGTGAAATTTTACCGCCCTGGTCGCTGGTCGCAACTGGCATTACAGGACGAACATGATTTTATCCTAGACCTAGCAGAAAAAGAAATCCCTGTTATTGCACCGCTATTTATGCGTGACGGTTCAACTTTAGGAAGCCATGAGAATATCTCCTTTACCGTATTTCCCAAAAAAGGAGGACGCATCTTTGATGAATATACTGATGAACAACGAATGGAGCTGGGCCGCCTTCTAGCCCGGGTCCACGCAACAGGCAATGGCCGTCTTCCTCATGATCGCATAACCATGGCACCAGACAAGTCAACTAGAGACCAACTGGACTATATTTTAAACAAGGACGTAATACCGTCCCACCTAAAACAAGCATACAGGGAAATTGCCGAAACCATCATTGACGAAATAAGGCCATTGTTCCAAAACATTAACATGACCCTAATCCATGGCGATTGCCATTTTGCCAATCTAATTTATCGACCAGGAGAATCGTTCTTCATCATTGATTTTGACGACATATCCATCGGCCCGGCTGTACAGGATTTTTGGATGTTACTACCTGAACACAGGGAAGATTCGAACTATGAAATAGAAACTTTTCTTGAAGGTTATGAAACATTTTGCCGTTTTGATCGTCGCGAACTACGTTTAATAGAACCATTACGTGCCATGCGTTTTATTCACTACTCTGCATGGTGCGCCCACCAAGTTATTGAAGATGGTTTCTCGCATATTGCACCTAACTTCGGAACTACCGACTACTGGAACCAAGAAATAAACGATCTAAAAGACCAGCTTACCCGCATACGCTCTGCAGGAAACCCTGAAAGCAATTATCAGAATGCCTTGATATAATAAATAAACTATTTCAAATATATCCAAAATGGCACACTCCCACCGTCCACCAACGCATAGAATTATATAAATAATCTTATGAATACCCCTACCATTCATTCCGGAACAACCAAAGCGGTCATTTTTGACGTAGATGGCACCTTATATAATCAAAAAAAACTTAGAATATTAATCCTTAAAAAATTAATAAGTTACTATCTCATTCGACCACATCGCCTATCCGACCTTAAAATCATTCATCACTTCAGAAGCGAACGCGAAAACAACCACTCCAAACAAGTTAAAAATCTAGCCGAAGAACAATACTCATGGGCCGCTGAAAGTGCAGGTGTTCCAGTGTCCAAGGTAAAAGAAGTCATTGACCAATGGATTTTTAAAAAGCCGCTACAAATATTACCAGACTGTATT
>JAOTSI010000210.1 GCA_029865005.1 Desulfobulbaceae bacterium | reverse complement strand
TTGATCCTGATGGAAATCCCTTTGACCCAACGGTGCAAAATGTCCCAGGTGGAACAGGATATGGGAAGAGTAATTTTTGGATCTTGATGATCCCTGTTATATTAAACAGCGCTCAATCTAATTAAACAGATTTCCTTTTAATCTTGGCGAAATGAAATAGCATTCTGATTTATCATTGTTAATGAGAAATCAGAATGGCCTATCACTTAGCCGTAAAGGTTATATTGTTCTGTAATTTCAGTAAAATGCTAGGCTAATTTTAGATCTACGGTATAAGGTATACTATGCTTAACGTCAAACAAACCCTACTAATTTCTGTTTGTTTTTTTTATCAAATCGCGACAGCCTATAGTGCTGTTGAACAGGTTGAAAATAAAACGATATTGATCACTGGGGTGGAAAATGAATTTATAAAACAGGAAGAACAATACAATTTCGAATATGAAAATGACAGGCTAAGTATAGTTTGTGAAAATATTAGTTATAAAAGAATATTATTTGATTTGGAAAACAATACAGGTATTGGTATTAAATTTTTTGGTGATATACCTGATCGAAAGGTTACATTCACCATAAGTTCTCTTCCTGTTCGTTCTATAGATTCATTGCTTTCTAGTATGGGGGTAACCAATTTTGCATTTGTTTATGATACCGAACTTGCAAAGGAAGTTATCTATATTCTGCAGGAAGGACAAGATGAAAGAGAATTATTAAAATCTAAGCCTGTTATTCTTTCTGCTGGTTTCGCAAGCAAAGATTATTTTACAGAATTAGTTCAAAGCGTAAAGGGAAGAGAAGTTGCTGTTGATAAGTCAGGTAAGCATCATGTTCCCATACGATATATTTCTGATGAAATTATAATTAAATTCCATCTTGGTATTACACCATCAAAAATTGAAGAAATATTAAAAAAGCATAATTTGATACAAGTTGGCCACTCCAAAGGACTAAGCAAAATAGGTTACATCAAAACTAAGATTACTGATGGGCGAAAAGTTTATGATGTATTAAAAACAATCAGAAAAGAAAAAGAGATAACGTTTCCAGAACCAAATTACGTAGCTAACATTTTAACCTCGGACGGTGATACTTTTGATAATGACCCTTTATTAAAAGAACAGTGGTACATCGAAAACACGAAATTTGATCAAGTATGGCCTCAGTTAAAGGCAAAAAGAGACATTACAGTAGCGGTTGTTGACTCAGGAGTTAAATCTAACCATGAAGACTTAACTGGTAAGATTTTGACCGGTTATGATTTTGTGAATAATGATGCAAATCCTGATGATGATAATGGACATGGCACATTTGTCACCGGGATAATTGCTGCACAAGGAAACGAGATAGGTACGCGCGGACTATATGGATATGCCAAAATCTTACCGGTCAAAGTGATTGACCAGTTTGGTTACGGCACCTTTGAGGATGTGGCTGCTGGAATTATTTATGCTGCGGACATGGGGGCTGCGATAATCAACTTAAGCATTGGTAGTTATGGCCGTTCACTTATGTTGCAAGATGCAATTGATTATGCTCTTGAAAAGCGGTGTGTAGTTATAGCTGCTGGTGGTAACGACGGAATTGATCAGCGTATATATCCAGCTGCTTATCCCGATGTAATGGGTGTTTCAGCTATTAATAAAGAAGGAAACGTTTGGTCTTTTTCAAATAGTGGCAGTCATATTGATATCGCAGCACCAGGTATAAATATTATTTCTACTGGCTTGGATAATAATAATGTTTGGGCATCGGGGACTTCTGCCTCAGCGGCGATGGTGTCTGCTGTTGCTGCCATGCTTGCCAATGAACGACCCAATCTTTCGAGCTTTTTCATTAAAAGACTTATTGCGCAGGCAGCAGATAATGAAGGAGCTACTCGTAGAAATGATTCATGGGGCTATGGAAGGGTTGACTCTTTTTCTACTTTAAATTCAAAACTAGTATTATTCCATGATGTTGCAATTTCCAAGATTAGGGTTGATAAAAAGTATTTAGAGAAAAAAAAACATAGTTATATAGTCGTTGATCTAATGAATTATGGCACGTTTAAATATGAGAAGTCTAAACTTGTTGTTTACGTAAATAATTCAATATTGAGCGAGGAAGTTGTATCTATTAATTTTCATAAACAATTAATTTTTCCATGGGCGGTTAAACAATTAGAAGCAGATGTAAAGATATCGGCATACTTAGAACCTATTCGTGGAGAACTCCTAATTGATAATAATAAAAAAACTATAGATTATCAACTTTCTCAAAATGTTGATGGATTATTTATATTGCATAAAGTAAATCCAGGTGTACATCAATGGATTGCCGGGGAGGCCTTTTTTGAATGGCCCAATAATCTTTCCCATGAGCTGTTTGATTATATAGGTAACCCTGATACCGTTGTTCCTACCGAAGAGTTTGAATATTACACTGACCCTAATAATCAGGCAAGCCACTATTTTAATTATAACAATGGAAAATCCATTATCACTGGAGCAATGGCAGAAGACGGCGATGATAATCCTTTTGGGGAAACCGGTGATCTTAATTCTCCTAGCTTGAGACATTTCTGGGATAGAGGCGCAGAAGATTCTTGGAATAATGGTTACTTATACTACGACTCTGCTGTTAATCGTGCCTATAAATATTGGTCTGGTGGATATGGGTATAATAATGAATTTGATTCAGACTGGACTAATGGCTATGGAATTGAGGGGGAGGGGGTGAAATGGCTTTATCTTAATGGCGATGCGCAACAAAAGGCATTAGCATATGAATATCTTGGGCATATTGTTCATTTGCTAGTCGATATGTCTGTTCCGGCGCATGTACATAATGATGCCCATCAAGATTTATGGGGAGACATATTTGACGATCCAGATCAATTCGAAGTTTTTATGACCTATTATGATAATTTCGATCCCACTAAAACGGTAAATAGATTAAATTTTCAAAAATATGGGGACAATGGGGATAATCCTGTTGATGGAGATCCACCTTCGTACACAGACTATTTAATAGATTATGGTGGTACTCGTCAATATTATACTGGCTGGGATGGGCTCTATTACCTGTTTCTTGATATGGCCGAAAAAGCGGATAATTATGAAAGCGACGGTGAAGATGGTGGTGAAGATGATGACCCTTCACACTATAATGCACTCTTCGATGTAGAAATGGCTGAATGTGCAGTTCATCAACAAGAAATACAGCCATATGTCATTCTCCAAGTAGCAGCTCTTTATAAATGGTTTTGGTATGAAACCCATACACCTCCTGATTTAATTGTCCCATCGATTAGTGTTAGTGATGCAACACTATTTGTAGAGGACTCCTTTACACTGTCAGCAACGGTGCAAAATGATGGTCAAAGATCATCTGATAGTACCATTTTGCGCTATTACCTGTCTACTGATTCAACGATTACAAATGGGGATACCGAGATGACCACAGTCCCAGTATCCTCATTAGATCCTGCCAGCACTTCATTAGAGAACGTATTAGTTACCGCCCCTGAAACGAGTGATGTCTACTGGGTGGGGGCATGTGTTGACCCCGTGCCAGAAGAATCTCCAACCACTAATAATTGTTCGAGTGGAATTCAGATTACTGTTAGTGACCTTCCGACTTATCCTGATTTAGTTGTTTTATCACCAAGTGTAGATAAATCATCCTTGCAATCAGGGGAGTCTTTAGAAATTTCAGCGACAGTTAAAAACATTGGTGACGGGGCAGCTAATTCTACAACTCTGAGGTATTATCTATCTGTTGACTCAACAATAACCACTAGTGACACAGCATTGCCAACGGATTATGTAACCTCGCTGGAACCTAACGCTACTTCTATCGAAAATTTATCAATTTCTGCTCCAGCATCACCAGATACTTACTGGATAGGTGCCTGCGTTGATACTGTAAGTGGTGAATCAACTACGACTAATAATTGCTCTACAGGTGTCCAGATAACGGTTGTTGAGTCACCTGCCTACCCTGATCTAGTAGTAATATTACCAAGTGTAAATGATCCTACTTTGCAGACTAGTGAATCCTTTACTATTTTTGTCACAGTGAAAAACGATGGCGGGGAGCAAGCGAATAGCACAGTTTTGCGATACTATCTTTCTATTGATTCCATAATTACCACAGGGGACACTGAACTCGAAACTAATAGCATCATATCTCTAGCGCCCGGCAGTACTTCCCCGCAAAGTACCACAAGCTCTGCGCCTCTGGCTGCCGAAACATATTGGGTGGGGGCATGTGTTGATCCTGTAAGTGATGAACTGTCGACTACCAACAATTGCTCCACCGGGGTCCAGATTACAGTGTCTGAACCGCCAGCATATCCAGACTTGATTGTTATGTCACCAGAAGTAGATAATTATATACTGTATCCAGAAGCATCTTTTACTATTTCTGCAACGGTTAAAAATGATGGGGGTGCGCAAGCAAATAGTACAACCTTACGATACTATCGTTCTGTTGATTCTATTATTAATACAGATGATATTATGCTTACAACTGATTCGATTGTATCGTTAGCACCAGCTGGCATTTATTCTGTGAGTGCTAGTAGTACTGCTCCCACAGAAATTATTTCGTATTGGGTTGGTGCTTGTGTTGATCCTGTTACTGCTGAATCATCAGTGACCAATAACTGCTCAATAGGCGTTCAGCTCTCTGTTGTTGAACCACCGCAAGCCCCCTGGGACTTTGACGGCAATGGTACTGTGAATTATCTAGATCTTCAGATGCTTGCCGATCATTGGTTATTGTTTGGTGATGATTTGAGTTGGGATGATAAATACAACCTTGATGAAACTGTCGACCCTCAAACTGGAAAGCAAATTATTAACTATTTAGATTTAAATGTATTTGCTGACCACTGGCTTGAAGACGTATAGCCAGATAATGCCTAAACAAAAAACGTGCAAAATGAATTGGGGCTATACAAACCTCTAACTGCTTACCAGCAATTCTCGTTGAAGCCCAAGATGCGTCCCAAAATGTTTAATTTTGATGAGGCTAAGATAAATTTGATGGCCAATTTAGAAATAATCTATCGATATCTTCAGGTATTTCAAAGTCAATTATCTAGCAAAAATGTTTAACTTTACCAAAAAGTAAGATTGCCTTCATGATATTCAATGAATATTTACCACTAAATCTTGATTTGATTTATTGAGAGTTATATTGCTTACTGAAGTTTCCTTATTATTAGTTAGCTCCCACTTGGCAGGGTATGCAAAGGCGGCGAGTTATAAATTATTTTTGAGGAGTTTGCCTTGTTAATAGCAAATACCTATTTAATTCATTTTCTTCGCAAGTATCTCTTCCGAGATAGAATTATCGTACTTTCAAAAATATATGCCACATGCATGGTAGTTCTGATAAATGGCAAAGAAGATAAACGACCTTTGGTCAGCCAAATATTAGAGCCTGGAGAAACATGGGTGCTCAATCGTGGCGACCATCGCACCGCATTTTGATAAATGGTAAAAAGAACATAAACACTTTGTATACAGAATTAAAACCAATACTTTTAAAACATGATTACCCCGTCTATCCGGATGCATCCTTATGGGGCGCATTTGATCGTTTATGTGGTTTAGTCGAGACGGGATGTCCTAGTTGTTCGTATTCGGCATGGCCACGAAGATTGGCAGAAAAATCCGTAACTGGTCACAGACACTCTTTTCTTTCCTTATGTTTATTCTGCTATAATCTTAACCATCTATTGTGTTTTTGTAACCGTTCACCAGGTTGAAAAGAAAAGTTCCACAACATCGGTTTGGTAAGCGTTTAACAGTGCAGCGCATTTGTACAAGCAGGCCGGTGTATTATAGTAAATCCTATGTGAATCCGAATTGATTGCGCACAGGCGTGGTGCTGATAATCGCTTAGGTATTTTAAAAATGAGATGCCGACACTTATAAAGGCTTACTAACTAATATCGCCAATCATTGTGTCCCAGGGGTTCGCTTTTTAAGATATCACGGTACAGTCGCCATTGGGGCATATATTTATTCATCAAGGTGCGGAAACGCTCATTGTGATGCCGTTCGTGGAGGTGCACCAGTTCGTGCACCACTATATATTCGAGACACTCCACTGGTTTTTTGGCCAGTTCCAGATTGAGTAAAATACGGCGTGGTTCGATATTGCAGCTGCCCCATTTGGTTTTCATCTTTTGTATCCCCCAACCACTCACTTCAACCCCGATAATTGGTTGCCAGTGGGCGAGTAAATCAGGGATGGCCTCTTTCAATATTCCTCGGTACCATTCATTGAGTACCAGGGTCCGTTTGGCTCTGGTAGTGCCCGGATTGACCAAGAGTCTAAGGGTGGTTCTGTTTTCAATTATCACTTCATGACGCCCCCTCCTCCATATAACTTCCAGACGATAACGGGTGCCGAAAAGATAATGACTCTCGCCACTCACCATCTCCCGCGTAGACTGGCGGGGCTGGGTCGCAAAATCAGCTCGTTGTTTCCTGATCCAGCCCAGGCGGGAGATCACCGCCAAGCGCACCTGTTCATCATCGATATGCAAGGGCACCGCCACTCGCACCTGTCCGTCGGGTGGATAGACAGCCAGATGCAAATTCTTAATTGCTTTGCGTACCACCAGGACTTCCAGGTCCCGGATCACGATCTTATCGGTAGTCACGTTGATTCTTCACCACTTCCAACACTTCATCCACATTAACATCATGCCCATCGGTCTCCCTTCGAATGGCATAGGCCACTTCTCGCTCTTTCATAGGGTTTCCCACCCAGTCATCCTTTTTAATATAGCGCACAGCGGTATCCACCCGCAGGGCTAAGGGCTCGTCCTCCCCTAAATTATCATACAATGCCCGCTGCGCTCCTGTGGTGAGTGACGAGGGGTAGCCCCGCTCGCTGCCTCCCCCCTGGGTCACCATCCGGGCCAACTCCTTGACCTCTTCCAGGTATTTTTTATATTCAATGGCCTGTTCTCGTCGTTGCCGAATTAAGGCATCCAGTAGCTCCGACATTTCCTCATAATATTTTGGATTGGTGGCCTGTTCTTCAATAATAACCTTACGGATATTGTTTTCAATGGTCTCGGACATGGCTTGTTTGTTTTTTTTGATCCCAGCTGGCAGCTGGACCAGCCCCTCTTCACCCCTATTAACGATAAGTTCCACCAAACCTAACTCTTTAAATTGCGAAACCACTTCGCTCTCCGTGGCCCGGATATAGCTATCGAGCAGCCTGCGCATGGCCGGTTCATAGCGCTTCATGTCCAGATAATCGCCGCTGGCTATCTTTACCTCTTCGCACATTTTGTCGTAATGAACCACTTCGTCCCTGACCAGCTTGATTTCTTGCACGCCATACTTTGCCTCGGCCATCTCATTGGCTATATTGCCATAAGCCCGCATCAAAGCAGCTACCTCCTTGTAGAGAGCCAACCGTTTGGGTTCGTTTTTGGCCAAGGCCTCTTTGTCGCTGGTGTCCTCTGTGCAAAAATAGTGAAGATAATCTTGGGTGTCACGGGGACGCATCACCGGCTCGCAGAGGGCTTTAACCTTCTCCCGAGCCTCTTCCAACCGCTCACGCGCCTTGGTCAACCTATCGCTGAGCAGCCCTGCCACATCAGCAGCCTCGTATCCGTCCAGCGCACCGCTGGTATAGTCACCGATGGCACCC
>JAOTSI010000130.1 GCA_029865005.1 Desulfobulbaceae bacterium | reverse complement strand
GGCCCCTTAACCTTACTCACAATACGATGGAGTTGCTCCAACTGATATTGCCTTTTGCGATAGGTCAACGAAAGATGAACAAGAAAAACAGTAAAATCTTCTAAGCGAACCTCAATTACCAGCCGTTTAACACCTTCAGCCAAGTAATGATACTCGTGACTTATAATTTCCCGGTTGGTTAGTACCCCGTTACCTTGCTTATTGAGGATAGGCATGGAATGAGCCATGGACCCGGCTCCGTACTTTGTCTCCACTACACAATAATGACCAAGATCCCTGGCTATTAGCTCAGCCTGGCACATTTTTTCAGTTCGATAAGAACCACTATCTACTTCAATCAAACCGATAATGTCTGGAGATAACGATTTAATAAAATTTACAATTCTATTAATATTATGGGTAGAACGCTTAAGATAACCGGCGTAGGGAACGGGAAAATGAAAGTTAACACCGACACCTGCACCGTAACGAATATTATACAGAAGAAATCTCATCACCCTTTAATGCTTACGCAGTCCAAAAATCCCACCTGGGCTACTACTGAAGGTAGGCATAACCCCTTGATACCCACGTCCTCTACCATTTACAACTGGAGGCAATACATTATCGGCAATAGGCTCCTCTCGAAACGAGAGATTCTTTATTTCTTTACCGCCTCTTACCTCACTATATATCTCAAAGAACTTAGAGCAATCGGTGAAGTAACTTTTTTTCTGCAACCATTTGGGCCAATTTTTATCTTCGCTATGACGAATAAGATGGGTGAGATTAACAAAAAGAGTGGTAATATTTTCTTTTACCGCCCTTTTAAGGTTAAAACGTTCCCCAATGGCCATATCCAGCAAATTTCTTAATTCTCTGGAGCGATTGTGATGCGCAGCACCCACAAGCTTCTCCTTAGCATCAAATTTACTATGAATCCATGGAGCCAAAAGCGAGGCCAGCAATAGATTATCTGAAACCACCACGGGCTGCTTTTCAGTAGATGAATTATGCAACCTATCAATAACCTGCATATACCTTAAAAGAGTATCGCCCAAGGCTGCTCCAGAACCAGTATCAGAAATAAGTTCTTCATAGAAAGGCAACAAGGTGTATAGTATTTTAGAACGGATAGCAATTTTTAGCCACGCAGCAGCGCAACCGCCATGTAAATCCTTGAGTAATTCGTCGCGAATACGAGAAGGAGGACAAAGTAAGAGCTTATCGCGATTTTCCACGATAGCACTCCAACTTTTTCTATCTATCCGGAAGTCATTACGTGAAGCATGTCGCACTGCTCGCATCATTCGCACGGGATCTCTGGTTACTCGACGCTCTGGTTCACCAACAATTCGTACAACACCTTTATCAAGATCTTTTACCCCACCGACATAATCAATAATAGTACTATTTTCAATTTCAAAGAAAAGTGAATTAACTGTTAAGTCACGACGAAAGGCGTCATCTTCTAGGGTTCCGTAGGTATTATTTGCTGGAAGCACGGTATGTTTATCGCCATTAATATCATATTCACTCTGCGAACGTAGAGTAGAAACCTCGATAATCTTGCCACCATGAAAAAAAACCTGTACCAAGCGAAAACGTCTTCCTATTGCCCTTGAGTTGCGAAATAATTTACGTAATTGACCAGGTCGCGCATCGGTACTTATGTCAAAATCTTTTGGTTTTTTCCCTAAGTAGAGGTCCCGCACCCCACCTCCCACAAGAAAACCAATAAAGCCAGCATCTCTTAGTCTGTATAAAACTTTCAGTGCTTCTTTATCAATGTCTTTGATTCGGATAGGATGATCAGCTTCCTGGATTATAAGGGGAGAGGGCTGCTGCACTCTCTCCTCTTCTTCTTTCCGGCTATTAAGATCTTCAGCCATAAATTTGGTAATTATCTATTGAGGATAAATTATTAATATTAATGCAGGTTAACAGCGATTGCTCTAAACCGACTCCGCCTCTTGCACAAAACGGTCAAATATATCGCGTACTGAAAGAATTTCTTTCATTTTATAAGTATTAGCACCGGAGAAAACCAAACCATTATCCACATCGCCGGTTCGTGACATATTTAGACGCTCATTAATGCAATACTTATAGCTACATTTTTTCAAACACTTGTAAGTACATTCCTCAGGAGCTACTTTCTCTCCCCGTGACATTTTTTCAATAAAAGTATTGCGAATGGCTCGACCTGGAAGACCAACCGGTGATTGCACCAAAACGATATCATCCTTCTCTGCATTAAGAAAAGAATCCTTAAAATTTTGGGAAACCGAACACTCCTTGCTAAGAACAAATCGAGAAGCTATCTGGATTCCATCAGCACCGTACTCCCCCATAAGCTCTGCCATTTCAAGACCATTGGTGATTCCGCCGGCTGCAATTAGCGGTACTTTGGACACAACTTTTCTCACTTCTGGAAAAAGCTCTCGCAAAGACTTATCAGTTCCCAAATGCCCGCCGGCTTCAGCTGCCTCAACGATAATAGCCGCAGCTCCCAATTTTTCCGCCAATACTCCAAAAGCAGGAGAAGAAACTATGGAAACAATGGGTACATTATATTTTTTGCCAATTTTAAAGATATCCCTCGAGAAACCCGCTCCGGTGATAATCATATCTACACCGGCTTCTATGGATCCCATGACCAATTCATAAAAATCTTTCATGGCATACATAATGTTGACGGCAACCACACCATAAGTTGCATTTTTAGCACGACGAATATCTTCTTGTACTTCAGCAACCGGGATACCGGAACCCCCAATGGTACCAATTCCACCACACTCAGCAACGGGTATAGCCAATTCAGAGGTAGAAACTCTAATTGACATCCCACCTTGAATTATAGGTATCTTTGCTGTAAAATTTCCGATTTTCAATTCTGGTAATTTCATTCTATACTCATTTGTCATATATAAATCTTGGCTAGTGATAATGCCCCGACAACGAATCTTTGTCAAGTGCACCATGCCATCTTACCGATTAAATCATCAAACAGGATGATACCTGTTTATATTTACCATAATCCTGTTGCATCGGCTTGACTTTTCATTATCATTTCGATTAAAATTTAACTTTTTTAAAAATGCTAGGCTCTGATAGTCTTGAATTTCTATTACCCCAACCCTTTCTCCCAGTCAACGGAGGTTGCTTTTGAAGATTAAAGCCATTAACGGCTTCAAGGATATTTTACCCGAAGACATTGCCATTTGGCGTACCATAGAAACTGTCTGCCGTGATATTTTTGCTCGTCATGCTTTTCGTGAGATCCGCTTACCCATCCTGGAAAAGACCGAACTATTTGCCCGTTCCATCGGGGAAGCCACCGATATTGTCGAAAAGGAGATGTACACCTTTACCGACAAAAAAATTACCATGCGCCCCGAGGCCACGGCATCCCTACTCAGAAGTTTTATTGAACATGGCCTCCATGTGAGCAGACCGATTCAAAAACTCTTCACCGTGGGACCGATGTTTCGGCACGAACGCCCTCAAAAAGGGAGACTACGCCAATTTCACCAAATTGATGCTGAAGTAATAGGCGGTTCTGAACCTCAAATTGATGCCGAGCTTATGGCCATGGGTCAGATGATGCTTAATGAACTCGGCCTGGATGCAAGTCTTGAAATAAATTCACTTGGCTGTCGTGAATGTCGGCCTTCATTTCGCAGTGCCTTAGTCGCGTTTCTCGACAAGTCACAAGATAAACTGTGCGATAATTGCAAACGTAGATCCACTACCAACCCATTAAGAGTTCTAGACTGTAAAAAACAAAGTTGTCGCGATCTAGTTGCAGATGCCCCCTCTATTCTCGACCACTTATGTGACGAATGTGACACTCATTTCAAACAGGTTCAACACTACCTCGACTTATTCTCAGTTCGCTACACCCTCAATCACTTTATGGTCCGAGGACTTGATTACTACTGCCGCACCACTTTTGAGTTTCTCACCGGCGATCTTGGAGCACAAGCTGCCATTGGAGCAGGAGGACGCTACGACGGTCTTATAGAACAGTTAGGAGGCCCTCCTCTACCCGCTGTCGGCTTCGCCATGGGTATAGAACGGCTCTCGTTACTCTTGCAAAACAAAGCTGATGGAGTCACCCCTGAACCGGAAAGCGACATCTTTATTGCTGTGTTGGGAGAGAGAGCTGAACAAACAGGTTCAAAGCTGGCCAATGCCCTAAGAGCCAAAGGTGGGCGCTGTGGAATTGATTACAGCGGCAGAAGCCTTAAGGCTCAAATGAAAATTGCCAATCGAAACAGAGCACGCTTAGTCCTTATAATTGGAGAACAAGAACTGGATAAGGGAGAAGCGATATTGCGCGACATGCAAACTCAAGAACAGAGTTCCTTTACTCTTAAGTCCAATATTGCAGAGAATTGCACAGAGCTCTTAAAAATAAGTGCAAACGTACTCACAACAACTGAGTTATAATTCCGTATCTGTACAAAAATATTTATAAATGGTCACAGGCTCTTCATCATCATGCTTAAGCTCTTGCCAGCATAGATTGGCTATAGCGTGCAGCGAAAAATGCACAAATCTGAAAAACCTGTTACCACTTTCTATCTCACAGTTTATTAAATCAATTAGTTACAACCCTGCAACCAGGTACAACTATTTTGTATTGTTATTTATAAATAATTTATAGTTTACTCTTTTTTCGTCTTACGATATGAATGCTCTTCATCACTATATGGTAGCCGAATAAACAGCGCCAATTGATAGTATACATCTCGTCATAACACAGCCCGTGCCTACAACAGGCCCGATTGAACTTTCAGGAGCTTTTACAAATGGACTCTATGGGAACGCTTCGGCGTACACACAACTGCAATGAACTGGGATCCGATAACGTTGACCAGGAGATTATCCTCATGGGCTGGGTTCTCCGTCGTCGTGATCACGGCGGAGTTATCTTCATTGATCTACGTGATCGCTGGGGTATCACTCAGGTCGTTTTCAACCCGGAAATCAATGCTGAGATCCATGCCAAAGCCCACCAGATAAGAAACGAATGGGTCTTGGCCGTACGAGGCACGGTTAAACCACGACCCGGCGACATGGCTAATCCAAAACTACACACCGGTACCATCGAAGTCCTCGTTGATGAATTGCGCATCCTCAACTCTAGCGAAACACCACCCTTTCCTCTGGACGAAGATACCGAGGTCTCAGACAATCTACGACTGCAATATCGTTATCTTGATATACGTCGCCCGGAGATGGCCAACAACCTGATTATGCGTCACAAAGCTACCCAGGCTATACGTAACTATCTTTGCAACCATAATTTTTTGGAGATAGAAACTCCCATGCTCACCCGGTCCACTCCAGAAGGGGCCAGGGATTATTTGGTACCCAGCCGGGTAAACGCCGGAAAATTTTACGCCCTACCCCAATCACCCCAGCTCTTTAAGCAGTTACTGATGATGGGGGGCATGGATCGCTACTTCCAGATCGTTAAATGTTTCCGTGATGAAGATTTACGGGCCGACAGGCAACCGGAATTCACCCAAATAGATATGGAGTTGAGTTTCGTCACCGAGGAAGAAATTATCACTGTCGCTGAGGGCATGATCGCCGCACTCTTTAAGGCAACCAAGGGAATCGAATTACAACCGCCCTTTAAACGAATGACTTACGATGAAGCAATGCGTCGTTTCGGCACCGATCGTCCCGATACCCGCTTTGATTTGGAACTAATTGATCTCACCGATACACTAAAGGGCTGTGGCTTCAAAGTTTTTAACTCGATTATTGCAGAGGGAGGGGTAGTAAAAGCTATCAATGCCAAAGGATGCTCCTCATTCTCCCGTAAAGATCTTGATAATCTCACCGAATATGCTGGCCGCTTCGGGGCCAAAGGCATGGCATGGATAAAAATAAAGGATGACGAATGGCAATCGCCCATCACCAAGTTTTTCAGCCCGGAAGAGCTCGCGGCCATGGGCAAAGCCCTGGATGCCGAGCCAGGAGACTTGATCCTCTTTGGCGCAGACACCTCAGCAGTCGTCCATCCAGTTCTAGCTGAACTTCGACTGGAACTAGCCCGTAGACTCAATTTGATTGACAAAGAGATTTTTAATTTTATGTGGGTTACCGATTTCCCTCTGGTGGAATATTCCCATGGAGAGAAAAGACATACCGCAGTACATCACCCCTTTACTGCTCCATGTGAAGACCAATTAGATCTACTGGAGAGTGATCCGGGTTCAGTTAAAAGCCGAGCTTACGATTTAGTGCTCAATGGTAACGAAATCGGCGGCGGCTCCATCCGTATTCACCGCAAAGACATGCAAGAAAAAATCTTTTCCGTTCTTGGTATCAATGCGGAGGAAGCGGAGGAAAAATTTGGTTTTCTACTCAAAGCACTGGACCTTGGAGCACCACCCCACGGTGGTATAGCCTTTGGAGTTGACCGTTTGATGATGGTTCTCACCGGTAGTGACTCCATCCGTGACGTTATCGCTTTTCCTAAAACCCAAAAAGCGACCTGCCCGCTGACCGAAGCACCGGCATCAGTGGCTCGCAAACAACTCACTGAACTCTCACTACGTCCTGACTGGGAATAATATACGTTTACGTATATTCATTACCGTGCCATCTCTAATTGGGTGGCACGGTTTTTTTATGCCTGGCTACCCCATAGCCAACAAGGAAGGTTAAATAAAAAACGTTTCGTTAACCTTTTTCCACCTCAAAGCCGATCCCAACGATCGCTTTTTCAAGCAGTTCAGACCCTACATCACCTTGATAGGTTGCCTCCCCTTTAGCCAAATCCACCTTCACATCAGTTACTCCAGGTATCTCTTCCAGCGCTTTTTTGGTAGAGGCAACACAATGCTGACAACTCATTCCCTTGACTTTTACGAGTCCCATAATCAGTCCTCCTATTATCTTTAACCTATAATAACGACCGAGTATAATCTGCTAATAAATTTTAGCACCTGGCCACAGATGCCTCAGAGTTATGCAGTTGGCGCAACTCGCTATAGAGGCCGACCTATGCAGGCAGCGACAACTGCATGAAGATAAAGTGCCTGTGCTCCCTTACCTTTTTTGTTTTATTTTATCTATTACCTTAGTGGTAGAAACTTGGCTAGCGAAGGGTATACGCAACACCTCACCTCCATTGGCCTTAACCTCAAGTCCACCCACGATCTGATCCTCTGGCCAATCGGCCCCTTTTACCAAAACATCGGGTAAAATCGCCGTGATCAAAGAGTGCGGGGTCTCTTCATCAAATATAATCACTAAATCAATACATCCAAGGGCGGCAAGGACTCTGGCACGTTGCTCCTCTGGATTAACCGGCCTACAATCCCCCTTGAGCTCTCGCACCGAACGATCACTATTGATCCCAACCACCAAAAAGTCACCACTTTTTCTTGCTTCCTCTAAATATTCCACATGACCGGCGTGCAAGATATCAAAACAACCGTTGGTAAAAGCCACCTTACCCCTCTGTTTACGAATATCAGCCAACACACCGAGCGCTCTTTCAAGGGTAACCACCTTATCTTGATCATCACCCGGGTAACGGCACTCTCCCACGCTGCAAAAATTCAGCCGAGCCTTATCCAACGAATCGCGGATCAAGGGTGACCTTCCAAATCCCTCATCTTCCGAAAGCTCAACAAGCACTGTACCGTCAGGACCTATTACCATGGAATGTCCGCCAAATTCAGTATCCCCAGATACTCCGCAACTATTGCATGCCACCACAAAAACCTGATTTTCTATGGCTCGTGCCCTTAACAAGGTTGTCCAGTGATTAAGCCGTGAAAGCGGCCACTGAGCAGAAACAATCAATAATTCACTACCCCTGAAAACTTGCTCACGGGCGATCACGGGAAAACGCAAATCATAACAAACCACCCCCCCTACCAAACCATGAAGTGTATTAATTGGCTCATAACCATCACCGGGTATAAAAAACTCACCCTCCCGCCAGTAGGAAAACAGATGTTGTTTCCGGTACCTCCCAAGCAATCCATCGGGACCCACTACACAAAGAGTGTTATAGGGCTCGGCAAACCCAGAGGGTTCAAGAAGAGAGCCAGCCAAGTATACGTCATAACGAGCCGCCGCCTCGGAGAGCAAACCCACAAGGTAATCATACCTCTTGGCCAACGTACCGGTATGACGATAATCAAAACCATGGGCCCATAATTCCGGCAAAACTATCATGGTCCCATTTTCAGGCTGCAATTTAGCCAACATCCCGTGCAACCGACTGACATTATCTTCGATATTACCTTGGACCACCTTAAACTGAATAACAGCGGCCGCCGGAAAAAAACTATCATTCATACTTTTGAATTTTCCTCTCCGACCATAGCCAAAGCCTGGACGGCAAAATTCTCCACCGTAAAAACAGATACAACACCATCAACATAAAAACGAATCGGTTCATCATCACCTATGAGTTTCTCTAGTTGAGCTTTCGCACCACTGACCCTCAGCAAACCGCAACCTAGAGCAGCTATCCCACGAACCTCATTATCAGAAGCACAAAGGTACGGTAAGAGATCGCCTTGCACCCCTCGATCAATCAACATTGCACCCCGCTGACTTGCCAATCGACAAATACCCCACAGCAGACCACGCTGCAATAACTCATGTTCAAGATAGTTACCGTCCTGATGCAACTCATCACCATCTTTACGCATATATGAAATAAGCATATGAATATATTCTTCAGCCAATCCCCTATGATGAACCATAGCCTCGGCAAGAACTTCTGGAGCCCCCCATCCAATACCGCCTGATTCATCATTAAGACTCCAGAGTAATCGACGCATGAATATTCTGCCCTTTTCCATATCATCAACCGCTACTCTAGCCAGAGTTACACCCATAGCACTAATAGCCCGCCATCGAAGCAATTCTTCATTTCGACAAATAGCTGAAAAAAGAATATTCGCCAGTTCAGTGGCATGATATTGGGCAATCTCCCCCAGAACCGCTTCCAAGTCTTGCGAGATCAGGAGTTCGAAAATATGATTTTTCAATGCACGACTTCCCATAATACTTCCTTCTAACAATGAGCAACTCTTTGGGAACTTATCTTTTTGTCAGCTAAATAAAATCATAAGTCCCCACGTATATATGGTCACAGGTGGTTCAGATTGATACAGTTGCCGATACTCACTAGAGTTTGAGTGCAACTGCTGGAACAGGAAATACCTGTCATAACTTACAAACTATTTTAATCACCCATCTTGGGGAGGAGTAAACACCCGTTTACCAAGTTCGGCATCCAGTAAAAAGAGACCCGAAGAATCGTTTCCTATTAAACGAAGTTTGTCAACAATGGCACCCACGCTTGCCTCCTCTTCAACCTGCTCAGTCACAAACCATTGAAGGAAAATATTTGTGGCATAATCTTTTACACCCAGCGCGATCTCTACCAAATCATTTACTAAACCGGTCACTTTCTGTTCATGGCTCAGAACATGCTCAAAAGCGTCCAAGGGAGAATTCCATTGATTATCCGGCTTAGCTATGGCCTCAAGGGCTACACTTCCCCCACGCTCATTAACAAAATCATAAAACTTCATCCCATGAAACATTTCTTCTTGCACCTGGCAGCGCATCCAAGAGGCAAAACCAGATAAACTCTGAGATTGAAAATAGTTCTCCATGGATAAATATAGATAAGAAGAAAAGAGTTCGGCATTAATCTGCTCGTTAAGAGCAAGCTCCATTTCTTTTTTCAACATGAGATTCTCCATTATTCCTTGTAAATTTAAAAAGAGGATTTAAACCGTAAAGGCTTACAAAACCAATGTAATGTAAATTTTCGCTCAAACCAGCTAAGCAATTAAGACATTAACACAGTAATACATTATATATCCTAAATCCATTGCCAGCTAAAAGGCGAAAAAATCCAGTTAAACAATAATTTCTCCAAAAGCATACCCGTTGTCAATACGTAGTTTTTTTTAACGATGGGAAACATACATTAATAGTAAGTAGTCACAGCACCACATCTTCATGCGGTTGCCCCGCCCGCTTAGAAGGACTATAGTGGGCAGCCATAACAACCTAAACATGAAGCACCTATGAACACTTTCAATCTTGCGGCAAATATAATCAGCTCGTTGTAAAACCTATAAACAGTTACATTAAATCGTAACCGTTCACCGGGTTAATAAGAAAAGTTCCACAACATCGGTCTAGTAAGCGTTTACCAGTGGTACGGATGTATGCAAGCAGGCCGGTGCGTATAGTTAATCCTATGTGAATCAGGCCTGATCGCGCGCAGACGTGAT
>JAOTSI010000422.1 GCA_029865005.1 Desulfobulbaceae bacterium | reverse complement strand
TGATGAATCCTTGCCATATTATATAGGCACGAAGGCGCAAGAGTGCTTTTGCTGTCAAGAATATAGAGCCTGCGAAATTTACGCACTCCAGTGAGCCAGTTGTTTCGGTTACTACTGAATTTTTCATCTCGCTCAAGACGATAATAAAAATCCTTCGCTTTACGATAGGCTAATTTCGCTGAGCTGATATCCTCGGAACTCTTATTGTTCTTGTTGTTTTGGCCCACGGTGAATCCGCTGCCACATAGTATGACGAAGAAGCAAGCAAGTAATAAGAAGATTAAGCGTTTCTTCCAATGTTGTAGATTATAGACCATATATTTTTATAAATTTTGTTAGTTCACACCATGTAAAATGGATAGGGGCAGAGCGTAATTGGCCGTGAACACCTGTAAATTTAACTTTTTATTAGTATATCAGGAAAATTCTTATAGAAAACTATACCTGATCTGATACGATACGTAAAATGTTAATTCTCTGATTGGTAACAGGTTGATATCTTAATTGTTGTTATTGATGATTTCATGCGCCTTGTATAATAGTTCTAAGGCTTGCCGAGGGGTTGTGGCATCGGGTTGATATTCCCTGAGCAGGTCTTTAAGGCCATCATCTCGAGGTGCAAAGAGAGAAAGTTGACAAGGTTGGGATTTCTTTTTCTTGGGAGTTCCTGTAGCTTTGTTTTTTTGTTTGGCACTGTGTTTATGTTCGGTGGCCTCAATGTCCCGCAAGATTTCATGGGCTCGTTTGACCACATTATCGGGTACCCCTGCCAATCCAGCCACCTGGATGCCGTAACTTCGATTGGTGGCTCCTTTAATAAACTTGTGCAAAAATATTATGGTATCGTTCCATTCCCGTACTGCGATGGAGTAATTTTGGATCCGTGGATTATCTGATGCCAACTCGGTGAGTTCGTGATAATGGGTGGCAAACAGTGTTTTGACCCCTTTGTTATTTTTTTCCGCTAAATCTTCGGCCACGGCCCAAGCTATAGCCAAGCCATCATAGGTGGAGGTGCCGCGTCCGATTTCATCCAGGATAACCAAGCTTTTTTCAGTGGCATTGTTGAGGATGTTAGCAGTCTCGTTCATTTCCACCATAAAGGTTGATTGGCCGCGACGCAAATCGTCCATGGCTCCTACTCTGGTAAAAATACGGTCAACCAGGCAAATATCTGACTCCTCGGCCGGTACAAAGCTGCCCAAATGGGCCATGAGTACGATAAGTGCGGTCTGGCGGAGCACCGTAGACTTTCCGGCCATATTGGGACCGGTGATAAGGAGCAGCTCGTTATCATGTTGATTGAGATAAACATCATTGGGTACAAAACGACCCGGCTCAAGTGATCGTTCAATTACCGGATGTCTACCTTCCCGGATGGTAATCTCCTCACCTGTGTTTATGCCTGGTTTTGTGTAGTTGTATCTTCGGGCTGCTTCAGCAAGAGAGCATAAAAAATCAATCCGGGCTACCTGATGAGCCACGTTGAGAATGCGTTCACTTTCACCAGCCACCCTGTCTCGTATTTCAGAAAATAGGGTATACTCCAGTTCCAGTCGTTTTTCCATGGCGGTGGAGATTTTGTTTTCCAGCTCCTTGAGCTCTGGACTAAGGAAACGCTCGGCATTGACCAGGGTCTGTTTGCGGATAAAATCATCTGGCACCTGCTCGGCTTGGGCCCGACTAACTTCAAAATAATAGCCGAAAACTCTATTGAATCCCACTTTGAGTTTGGAGATCCCGGAGCGCTTGCGCTCTTTACTCTCCAGATGCAAGATCATCTGTTTGCCGTCTCTATCCAGGGTGATGAGCTCATCGAGTTCGGCGTGATATTTCTCCTTGATCAGTTTTCCTTCCCGTAAACTCACCGGAGCGTCTTCGCGGATGGATCCTTCTAGGAGTTCATGTAAATCAGCAAGGTTATCCAGTCCTTCGCCAATATTTTGTAAAAGACCGGGAGTGGTGCTACCGGCAAGCTCCTTGAGTCGAGGAAGACGGGAGAGCGAGACTTTCAGGGCGTGCATGTCCCGTGCATTTCCGTGTCCTAAGACCAGGCGGCTGCAGAGGCGCTCCAGATCATAGACATTATTCAAGGCTTCAGCGAAATCTTGGTGGATTTTTTTATTATTAATCAAGGTTTCCACTGCATCCAACCGATGTTGGATGGTATCGACTTGTTGCAGAGGAAAGAGGACTCGCTGGCGCAGCAATCGTGCACCCATGGGGGTATTGGTGAAATCAAGCACCGCAAGCAGGGATCCCGTTCGTTTACCACCAATTATTGTTTCGGTAAGTTCAAGGTTGCGCCGAGAGGATTCGTCAATTATCAGGTAATCGTGTTGTTTTATCTGTCGGAGTTTATTTATGTGTGATATCCCGGTTTTCTGGGTGTCCTGGATATAGGCGAGCAACCCCCCTGCGGCGCAGATGCCGCTTTCTAGGCCCTCTATGCCGAACCCGGCAAGGTTTGAAACCTGAAAATGTTCGGTCAATGCGGTGTGGGCAATGTCGGGATCAAAATGCATTTCCGAGCGTGCAGTAACGCATAGACCTGGTAACAGCGTTGCCAAGGTGGCGATGAGTTTTTTCTGCTGCTCTTGATCCGTCTCGGTAACCAACAGCTCTGCCGGGGCCATTCGGGTGACTTCGTTGATGATCGGATCATGGTTGTTGGAGTTAAACGGCTCCTCGGTAATGAAAAAATCACCGGTGGAAACATCGAGAAAGCTCATTCCCATGGTTTGGTTTTTCTTCGATGTCGCAGTAAGCAAGAGGCTGCAGACATAACGGTTGGCCTTTTCATCTAGGATATCCGTATCGGTGGTAACCCCTGGAGTTACCACTCGCACCACTTCTCGCTTAACGATTGTTTTGGTCTGGCTTGGGTCTTCAACTTGCTCACAAAGTGCCACTCGATGACCAGCCTTAATCATCTTGCCCAGGTAACCTGTTAGGGCATGAAAGGGTATGCCGCACATGGGTATTTTATTTTCATCGTCTTTCTTACTGCGTGAGGTCAGGGTAATGCCTAAAACTCGGGAGGCGAGTATGGCATCCTCAAAGAACATTTCATAAAAATCACCCATGCGATAAAAAAGGACGGCATCCTTATATTGCTCCTTAATATCAAGATATTGCTGGAGCATGGGGGTTATTTTTAAGGGCTTTTTTGTGGAAGATGTATCTTTGGCTGTTTTCATAAAATAGAGCAGGCCTTAAAAGTCAAAAATGAATGGGGTGAATATGATTTTTTATAATGGTCGATCTGATTAAAAACGAAGTTGACTGAAAAGATATTTCAATATAAA
>JAOTSI010000129.1 GCA_029865005.1 Desulfobulbaceae bacterium | reverse complement strand
ATCTCACCAATCCAGATGCCCATTTCGAGGTGAATTGGCAAATCTTGGAGGCTGGTAAGCACGCTTATTCTGAAAAACCCTTTGCCCTGCGTTTTGAAGAGGCCGAGGAACTCTATAATTTAGCCCAGGAGAAGGGGCTGCATATCGTCTCTGCCCCCTGTAGTTTGTTGAGCGAGCAAGCTCAAACCATGTGGAAAGGGTTGCGGGATAAGGTTGTCGGAGATGTCTGGTTGGTTTATGCAGAGATGGATGATGGCCCGGTTCATCTCATGGAGCCAGAGACTTGGCGAAGTGCATCAGGGGTGCCCTGGCCGGTTAATGATGAATTCGAGATTGGTTGTACCATGGAACATGCCGGTTATTTCTTACCCTGGTTGGTAGCATGGTTTGGCTCTGCTGTGGAGGTGACAGCTTTTGCTTCCAATAGGATTAAGGATAAACGTACGGAACTGCCCCTTCATCCCGCTGATACCCCGGACTTTACCATGGCCTGTATCACCTTTGAAAGTGGGGTGGTTGCCCGACTTACTTGCGGTATCGTGGCTGAGCATGATCATCGGCTTCGTATTTATGGCGATAAAGGTATCCTCGCCATTGAAGAGTGCTGGAATTATGGAAGTCCCGTCAAGGTACATCATTACAATAGTAAGGCTTTTGTGGGTTGGAAGTATCCTTTCGTTCGTCGTAACGCCTTGTTTCGCTTTCTCTATAAGATGCGTTGGAAAAAAATACCCTTTGTTCGTAAACCTGATAAGCGCACGAGGTGGCAGGGGCGACGTCCGGCCCTGTATTTTATGGATTTTGCGCGGGGAGTTTCCGAATTGGCGGCTGCGGTACGAGAAAAACGTACTTGTCTCATTACTCCCCAACTCTCATTGCATGTCAATGAATTGACGCTAGCCATTCAAAATGGGGGCGGTGAAAACGGAATTTATAAAATGAAAACAAAATGCGGTCCTGTGCAGCCTGCTGAATGGGCTGGGGATTGAGCTGATAGATTTTATATATTTTTATTTGATTTAAAATAAACTACATCTTTTTTTTTAAAAATTATGATTTATGTTAAATTTTCTGGCTATAAAGAACCGTATATTGAGTAGATAGTAACTTGTTTCGGTTATTTCTCCATAGTTTGACTTTTACTCAACCCTCGGCTATATTTTTGCGGTTCTGGTAAGATGTTATACCCAAAGAGGGTTTTATAAAGTTTTTTTATATTTTAATCCAGTGAGTTACAGGAGTTTTTTTCATGGCCAATGTCGTTGTGGTCGGTACCCAGTGGGGTGATGAGGGTAAAGGGAAAATAGTTGATTTGTTAACGCGTTACGCTGATTGCATAGTCCGTTTTCAAGGTGGCAACAATGCCGGCCATACTTTGGTGGTAGATGGGAAACAATTTATTTTTCACATCATTCCATCGGGGATTTTGTACGAAGATAAAATGTGCATGATCGGCAACGGGGTTATCATTGATCCCTCTGTTCTTTTTGACGAGATAAATGAACTCAATGAAAAAGGATTGCCGGTTACCCCAAAGCGTCTCATGATCAGTGAAAATGCTCACTTGATTATGCCCTATCATAAAAGTTTGGATCAAGCCAGTGAAGCTGCCTTGAGTAAGGGTAAGAAGATAGGCACCACCGGTCGCGGTATCGGTCCTTGTTACATGGATAAGATTGGGCGGTACGGTATTAAAGCCGGAGAGCTACTGGATTCCGATCTTTTTCTCGACAAGCTCCGGGCTAATGTTGATGAAAAAAACTTTCTTTTGACTAAAAAATTCGGCGCTGCTCCTGTATCCTTTGATGAGATTAGAGCCCAATTTGAAGACTTTGCCGAGAAGATTGCACCTTACGTGGGCAACGTGTCCATGGAGCTGGATAAAGCTCGTCGGGCAGGTCAACATATCTTGTTTGAAGGGGCTCAAGGCACCCAGCTTGATATTGATCACGGGACCTACCCTTTTGTTACCTCCTCTAATACCATTGCCGGTAATGCCTGTATCGGTTCTGGATTTGGACCGGCCCATATCGACCATGTTATTGGTATTCTAAAAGCATACACTACTCGGGTGGGTGAAGGACCATTTCCCACTGAGTTGGACGAAGGCGATGAGATTGGTGATCGGTTGCAATCCAAGGGCGGTGAGTTTGGTGCTACCACCGGACGTAGAAGACGTTGTGGTTGGTTAGATATGGTAGTGGGTTCCGATGCGGTACGTCTTAACGGTTTGACCGGATTGGCCATTACTAAACTCGACGTTCTCAGCGGTCATGATAAATTGAAAATCGCCACTAAATACATGGTTGATGGCCAAGAGCGTAACTGTATGCCTGGTAATATTCGTCAAACTCAGCGGGTTACTCCTGTTTATGAAGATCACCTAGGCTGGAAAGAGGAAATTGATAAAGTTCGTCAGCTTGAAGACTTGCCTTCTGCAGCGCGAGATTATCTTAAACGGATTGAAGATTTATCCGGGGTACAGCCCTTTATCGTTTCAGTCGGGCCGGATAGGGAAGAAACCTTATTGTTAAAGAACCCATTTGAAACTAAATAGTTCCTTTGAGTGTTTTGCAACGAGGTAAATAATCTTGTTGCTAACTAAACTCATCCCCATTTTAAGAAGGTTTTGAATTATGGCTCGTATTACTGTTGAAGATTGTTTGGATAAAGTCGGTGACGATAACCGTTTTGCTCTGGTTCACTTGGCGGTTGAACGGCTTCGTCAACATCGGGAAGGCGAATCGTATTTGGTACGTGGTAAAAATAAAGAAATCGTTATGACCTTGAGAGAGATAGCCGCTGGTAAGGTTACTTTTGATAATATTAATGAACTTGGCGGTAATAGTCGCGGGAATGAAAATACCCCGGACACGGAGAAAGCATAACTGTTAGTCATGAGTAGAGATTATTACGAAGTTCTTGGGTCCTCTAGAGGCGATAGCCCTGAGGTCATCAAAAAAGCATATCGAAAAATGGCGATGAAATATCATCCTGATCGCAATCCGGGTGATAGTGAGGCGGAATCCAAATTTAAGGAAGCCGCTGAAGCCTATGAAGTTCTCAGCGATGAAAAGAAGCGCCAGATTTATGATACGTACGGACATGATGGCCTGAAAAATACCGGTTATAATGGTCCGGGCAATTCTAGTGATATTTTTTCTAATATCAACGATTTGTTCGGTGATATGTTTGGTTTTGGCGGTCGTTCTGGTCGTCAGGATCCCAATGGTCCGGTGGCTGGCGATGATTTGCGCTATGATATGGAAATTTCCTTCATGGACGCGGTGCACGGGACGGAAAAAGAGGTTGAGGTCACTAAGCGTGAAACCTGCTGGACCTGTGAAGGTACCGGTGCCCGTCCCGGATTTAAGCCCCAGGTATGTCCCAGCTGTCATGGCCGAGGACAAGTTATTCGTTCTCAAGGCTTTTTTCAGGTTAGTTCCACTTGTCCCCAATGTCGAGGCGCTGGGCAGATAATTACTGAACCATGTAATGATTGTAGTGGTGAGGGATTAATTAATCGTAAGAAGAAAGTTAATTTTAAGATTCCCCCTGGGGTGGATACCGGGGCACGGATGAAATTGCGAGGTGAAGGAGAGGGGGGGCGTCGCGGTGGCCCTTCCGGTGACCTTTATGTGGTGCTTCATGTGGAGGCTCATGAGTTTTTTCAACGTGACGGTCAAACTATCTATCTTCGTTATCCTTTATCCATGGTTAAGGCTGCTTTGGGCTGTGAAGTTGAGGTCCCCACTATTCACGGAACAACCAAGCTAAAAATATCTGCCGGTACCCAGTCCGGGGATCGTTTTACCTTACGTCGCGAAGGGGTACCAAGTTTGCGGGGAGGCGGGCGAGGCGATATGGTCGTTGAGGCTAAGGTCCTTACTCCAACCAAACTTAATAAAAAACAAAAAGAATTACTTGCCAGTTTTGAGGAAGATTGCCCAGAAGAGCAGGAAGAAGGTTTCTTCTCCCGTCTTCTGCACGGTCATGTGGGCTGGTTTAAAAAAGATCAATCCGAGCAGAAACAGTAAAGGTATGCCAAGTGGCTCTGGAAAAATCATTAAGTCATTTTGATGAGGCTGGAAATGCTCGAATGGTATATGTGGGGGCAAAACAAGAAACAGCCCGCATAGCCTGTGCAGAAGGTAAGATTTCCATGTCTCCGGTAGCTTTTGCCCGGGTTAAAGAGGGTAGTGTTGCCAAGGGGGATGTCCTTGGAGTTGCCAGATTGGCAGGAATAATGGCAGCTAAAAAAACTGATCAACTTATTCCTTTGTGTCATCCATTAAATATTACCGGTATGGATATTGGCTTTAGTTTTAATGAGGAAGATGTATCCATTGGTATAGAATCTACTGTTTCCATCACCGGAAAAACAGGCGTGGAAATGGAAGCCCTATGTGCGGTCTCTGTTGCCGCTTTGACAATCTACGATATGTGCAAGGCTATTGATAAAGGGATGGAAATAAGCGATATTCGCTTACTGAAGAAATCAGGGGGCAAAAGCGGGGAGTATATTCGCAATTAGGAAAATGTTGTTTCATAAGCTGGTTACTATGGGTTTTCCTTGTTATCATTTAGTTGTTTTGTTAAAAATGCATTCTGTTTCTTTTTAATTTGTTCTGTATGTTTTTGTTATCTACTCTTGGTGCTGAAATAGTGAGTGGATTGAGTCGAGTAAGATTTATTTTCTAAATAATTTGTTCGGTTAAGCAACGAATAATATCATTGCTTCCGAAATGATAAGTGGTTGAAGTTCCGTAGCTTTTTATTTGAATAATAAGTATGGGTTCAATCATGGCCCTTCCTTACATAAACCCTATTGGGAATCATAGAAATTATAAGATAATCGGAGAACGAGCATGGATAGTGATAGGCTGGTAAAGTTTAAGGAACAGCTCGAAGCGATGAAAAAAGATATAATTAGTGATGTGGAGCAGACCCTTGTTGAGATGACCACCCATCCGGGAAATATTCCAGATCCTAATGATAGGGCTACCTTTGAATCCGATCGTAATTTTGAACTTCGTCTTCGAAGCAGAGAACAGAAGCTGATGAGTAAAATCGATGAAGCAATAGCTCGTATTGATGAGGGTACTTATGGAATATGTTTGGATTGTGGAGAGGGAATCACTATAAAAAGATTAGAGGCCCGACCAGTCGCTTCTTTCTGCATTGATTGCAAGACCAGTCAGGAGCAAAAGGAAAAAGCCCAGGGACGTTAAAACGTATGCCTGAATTACGAAAAGATCCAGTGCTGAGCCGCTGGATTATTATTGCCAAGGAACGTTCAAAGAGACCGACTGACTTTGTTGTTGAAGAATTCAAGAGCAAGGCTGGATTTTGTCCTTTATGTCCTGGTCATGAAAAAACAACACCCCATGAAGTTTTGGTTTTTGGGCGTGATGTTGGAGCTTCCTCCAACTCCGGCGGTTGGAAACTTCGTGTAGTTCCTAATAAGTATCCGGCACTTGTGATTGAAGGAGATTTGGATAAACAAGGGGAAGGGCTTTATGATAGGATGAACGGTATCGGGGCCCATGAGGTCGTTATTGAGAGTCCGAACCATGAGGATCGTTTTTCTGACTTACCCCAAGACAGCATGTATCTTGTGTTTTTAGCTTATAGGGAGAGGATCAGGGACTTGGCAAAGGATGATCGATTCCGTTATGTAATGATTTTTAAAAATCATGGTATGGCGGCTGGTGCTTCCCTCGAACATTCCCATTCCCAGTTGGTTGCTCTTCCTATTTTGCCGCGAATGGTGACTTCGGAGCTTGAAGGTAGTCTATCTTACTTCAAATACAAAGATAGATGTATTTATTGTGACATTATTCGGCAGGAAGTTCAGCAATCTATTCGGATCGTTTGCGAAAATGAGCATTTTGTAACTTTGAGTCCATTTGCTCCGCGTACTCCCTTTGAGATGTGGATTTTACCCAAAAAACACAGCTCATCTTATGCCGACCTGGATGAAAAATCCATGTACTCCTTGGCTGAAATTTTTTCTGAGTCTTTACGGAGATTGGATACTTGCATTCCAGGGGTTCCTTATAATTTTGTTCTTCACACCCAGCCGTTACGTTCCCCGAACTTAGATCATTACCACTGGCATTTTGAGATTGTTCCAAAGCTCACCAGTATTGCCGGATTTGAATGGGGGTCAGGTTTTTATATTAATTCCATGCCACCTGAGGATACTGCTCGTTATTTGCGGGAGGTTTTCTAGTCGACAAGCCCGGTTAAAATGGTATACCGATTTGGGTTATTATTTTTGACAATATCTGTTGTGTGAATTGAAGAGATAGATATTATCATGGAGAGTACATAGATGAAAAAAATATTACTCGTTGATGATGAAGAAGGCATTCAACTGCTTTACAGAGAAGAGTTTGAAGAACAGGGATATCAGGTTATTTCCGCTTATAATGGAGAGGAAGCTCTTAAGAAATTTAAGGCTGATCCACCTGATTTGGTAGTTTTGGATATCAATATGCCAGGAATTAATGGTATCCAGGTACTGCGGGAAATGAAAGAGATGCATCCCGACTTGCCAATAATTTTAAGTTCGGCCTATCAAGAGTATAAACAAGACTTCGGTACCTGGGCGTCCGAGGAATATATTGTAAAATCAGCAAATATGGATGAGTTAAAAGCTGCAGTGAATAAGCTGCTGGGAGAATAACTCTTTTATGGGGTGTTACCTCTTCTTTTACTTGTAGCTTGCTTTCCGTATCAGCTGATCAGGTTTTATTAATGAAGGATATTCAAAATTTAAGTGACGATCGGCGGATAAACATTAGGAAGGTTGGTGTTAAAACTATCTCCTATCCTCTTACAGTGCTAGATAAGGCTCGTCGTCTACAGCCTACTATTGCTACCGTGAATATGTATGTGAACTTGCCCCATTGTTTCAAGGGCACGCATATGAGTCGATTTATAGAAATTCTTAATCGTTTTCACGGTGAGATAAACTTGCACAACTTTCATCTTATTTTAGAGGAGATGAAACAACGATTGGACGCGGAAGCTGCCCATGTGGAAATAGAATTTCCGTATTTCCTGCAATCAGATTCTCCAGGGAACTCTTTGGGCGTTGATCGCTACGATTGTACCTTACACGGTTCTTTGCAGGAAGAAAATGTACTTACCTTAGAGGTCAAGGTCCCTATTATACTTCCGCTGCAGCATTATAACGTTTGCGGTCTACCTAATTCTATGGGACGGTGGGGGAGTGCTAATGTGGCTGTACGGTTCAATAAGTTTATGTGGATTGAAGATATTATCAATGTGGTTGATCAAGGAGTACCAGGGCAGGATGATTCCCTGGATTCTGCAGAAACAGTAAGCTGTCGTATCGGTGAGTTACTTTCTGAACATTCAGCCATTTGTTGGTTTAAAGTTGAGGTGGAAAATTACTCCACGGGTTTTTCAACGTTCGCCTCCTTTGAAGGACCGTAATAAATATATGCGCCATTAGGCATCTCCGATTTATGTAATTGTCCCTATTGGCATAAAGAGGTTATCGTGAGCAGCGGCAAATTCATAATCTGAACCGCCGGTAGTCACATCCAATGTTGATATATAAACTAAGCTAGTTGTGGTCCACGTGATTAGCTATCAATAAAAGCATAAGCGTTCAGCACCATATGGCAGCTGAGTAAAATATAGCCTGGATTTACATTGGAATACTAATGTAATGTAGATTATTGTACATCTAGGCGTCTTTGATGAGCTTTTACAGTTTTAAAACTATTATACTTTTCTGATATGTCCGGTAAACGGTTACCTAAAAGCTATACTAAGAGCACGTATGAACGAATTGTTATTTGAAATAGGAACAGAAGAAATTCCGGCGGGCTATATCAAGCCAGCTTTGCAATATTTAGAAAAAGAGGCGGCTGATAAATTTAGCGAACTTAACTTAAAGTTTATCGGAATCAGAACGTTTGGTACCCCCCGAAGATTGACCCTTGCTGTGGAAGGATTAGAAACCGCCCAGGCTGATATGACCAAGGAACATGTTGGTCCCCCAGCTAAAGCAGGTTTTGATGCCGATGGAAACCCTACCAAGGCGGCGGTTGGCTTTGCTAAATCCAAAGGACTTGAAGTTACCGACCTTGAAGTAGTTGATACTCCCAAAGGCCAATATCTATTGGCCAAAGAAGATGTTCGCGGTCGCGAAACCATTGACCTGCTGCCAAGTGTATTAGAAGATTTGTTACGAGGAATAGCCTTTCCCAAATCTATGCGCTGGGCTCATACAACTTTAAGCTTTGCTAGGCCAATTCAGTGGTTACTTGTCCTTTTTGGTGGAAAAATCGTCAATTTTACTATTGAAGGGATTACTAGCGGAAATAGTACAAAGGGTCATCGGTTCATGGCTCCAGAACCGTTTTCCGTAAGTTCTATTGATGATTATGTAGAGCAACTGCGTAAGCAGGAAGTGGTGGTCGATCCTGCTGTGCGACGAGAGATGGTAATTGATGAGGTTCGTGAAGCGGTTAAGCAAAAGATAGACGATCAAGGCACGCCTCTGGTGGATGAGGCCTTGGTAGATATAGTTACCAATCTTGTGGAGTTGCCTTGCGGAGTGTGCGGACGATTTGATGAAAGTTTTTTAGAGTTGCCTGAAGAGGTATTGATTACCTCCATGCGAGAACATCAAAAATATTTTCCTGTAGTTGATGCGCAATCAAAGCTGCTGCCTTTGTTCGTAGCAATGAATAATACACGGATTAAAGATAAAGAAAAGGCCGCCAACGGTCATGAACGTGTTTTGCGGGCTCGCCTCGAAGATGCCATCTTCTTCTATGGTGAAGACAAGAAAACTACTTTGGCTGAACGTAGTCAAGGGCTTGGCGGCATTGTTTTTCATCATAAACTAGGCACAATGGCTCAAAAAGCTGAGCGTATGGGCGGACTGGCATCATATTTGGCTCGTAAATTGGATCCAGAAACGGAGCAGGCTTCGGTTCGAGCTGCCGGTTTGGTTAAGGCGGATTTGTTAACCGAAATGGTTGGTGAATTCCCTACACTGCAAGGCGTAATGGGTAAATATTATGGTCTGCGCGACGGTGAGGATAAACGGGTGGCCCAAGCCATTGAGGATCATTATAAACCGGTCCGACCCGGTGCAGATCTCCCTACTGATCTGGTTGGAGCTATTGTTGGCTTGGCTGATCGTGTTGATACGGTTTGCGGTTGTTTTGCCATTGGACAGAAACCCACCGGTGCTGCTGACCCTTTTGGGCTACGTCGCTTGTCTTTGGGACTTATTCAAATTGTGCGCGGTTTGGAACTCACCCTTTCTTTGAAAGATTTGGTGCTGCATGGGCTGGCAGGTTATGGAGACCTTGTAAAAGACGGTAATGAGATAGCCGAGCAGGTTATAGAATTTATCCGACTTCGTTTTGAAAATGATTCCGTGGCTAAGGGGATGAAGTCGCAAGTTGTTCTTGCCGCCACAAGTGTTGACTTTGATGATATTTTAGATTGTGTTCAACGAATGAACGGTTTAGATTCCATCCGGCGGCGCGAAGAATTCAGTGTCCTGGCAGGTTCCTTTAAACGTATCCGTAATATCATCAAGGATAATGTTGCCATCGATATTAACTCTAGCCTCTTCTCCCATGAGGCGGAAAAAGAACTCCACCTGGTATTAACCGAGGTCGAGCAAAAGAGCAGTTCCTTGATTACCGCCAAGCAGTATGAAGAGGCCCTGGAAACTTTTCTGCTCATGAAAGAACCGGTGGATAAATTTTTCGACGACGTTATGGTCATGGACGATGACCTCGCAGTACGTCAAAACCGACTCAATCTCCTCACTGCTCTTGCCAATCTTATTCTCCAAGTGGGCGATATTTCAAAAATGAGTGTCGAATAGCTCTTCTCCCAACCAAGATCTGATAAAAAGGGAGCTGTACCTTAGGTATGGCTCCCTTTTTTTATCGAATATATAGTTAGCCTTATGAAGGCTATTTTGAGAAATTATTTGCCGTATCAGAGTTTCGGTTTATAAAATCTGGTTGTTACGGATTTAGGGGAGGCCTGCGATATCCACCCAGTGATGCAGAGATCAATAGATTTTGCAGCCAACATTCGTGATAGCATCCTCCGTTCAATTGTTCAGCCGGACTTTTTTTGCCATCATGCTTTTTGACGGTAGCTGGATTTTGAGGAGAAAAATTTTGGATTAATGCCCAACCACGTATATTACATTCTGCAGCCTCTAATGCCCCATGGAAATACTTTGTATGATAAAGATGTTGATTCATCCTCCGCATCAACCTATCGATCATATTGCTTG
>JAOTSI010000128.1 GCA_029865005.1 Desulfobulbaceae bacterium | reverse complement strand
GGGCCGGAAAAATCCGTTAAATTATCTCGCGGCTTTTTTCATATCACTTGCCGGAGTGAGCCGACTCCAAGTGCTGCCAAAAAACTATTAAACGGGTGGTATTTGGAAAAGGCACAGCTTCAATTTGCTGAAAGCATGGATCGTTGCTGGCAGAAATTTAATGGTCTCGGTATGGACCAGCCAAAACTATCTATTAAGCGAATGCAAAAAAGATGGGGCAGCCTGTCAGACAAGGGCACCGTAACCCTCAATACAGGTCTGATCAGAGCGCCTAAAGAATGCATTGACTATGTTGTTACGCATGAGCTGTGTCACCTAAAATATCATGATCATGGCCCTGAATTTTATAAGCTCCTCGACTCTATCATCCCGGGCTGGGAGAAGATAAAACACAAACTAGAACTTAGCATGGTTTAAGGGAAATATGAGATGAAGAAGGATAAAAACAAGCAACTTCAAAAAGCAGGAAAAAAAGAGGCATCCATTGTTCGATCCTCGGCGGCTGAGTATCTGACATTTTTGGCGGCTGCGGGCAAAGGTGGCGTTGAGGCGGTTTACGCGGATGAAAACATCTGGCTGACTCAGAAAATGATGGGGGTGCTCTACAACACCGAAACCCATTCGGTTAACTACCACCTGAAGAAGGTGCTTTCCGAGAGCGAACTCGAAGAAGATTCAGTTATTCGAAATTTTCGAATAACTGCCGCTGACGGTAAAAACTACAATACCAAGCATTACAATCTGTCGGCCATTATTGCTGTTGGTTATAAGGTCAACTCAGAACGTGCCGTGCAGTTCCGGAAGTGGGCGACTACTGTCATCAAAGAGTACACCATCAAAGCCTATGTGATGGATGATGAGCGCATTAAAAGCGGTGGCTCCATCCTCACTGAACAATATTTTGAAGAACAACTGGAGCGTATTCGGGAGGTTAGCCTCTCCGCGCGCAAGTTTTACCAGAAGATCACCGATATCTACGCCACGTCCATCGACTAAGCATAATCGCATAAGTATTTATAAAATTTCTAGCCTGGATAATTTGCCTTCAAGACTGGAATAAGCTCATAATGATTACCTGGAAAAGTTCCAAGTATTTTTGAAAGTATGCTTATGACGTCACCGCTCAAGCCACCAAACGTTTTTTTGCCACCGTTCAGAACAAACTACATTGGGCCATTCACGCGCAGACGGCTGCCGAAGTGATTGTCGATCGGGCAGATCATCAGAAACAAAATATGGGCCTGACCACATGGAAAAACGGCCCGAAGGGAAAAATCCAGAAGTTTGATGTGAGTGTTGCCAAGAATTACCTGACCGAAAACGAAAAGGCGCAACTGACCCGATTGGTGAACGCCTACCTGGATATGGCTGAGGACATGGCCCTGCGCAAGATGCCGATGACCATGCAGGATTGGGAAACACGATTGAACAAATTCATCGAAGCCACGGATCGCGAAATACTGCAGGACGCAGGAAGGGTAACGGCGGAAATAGCCAAAGCACATGCCGAAAGCGAATTTGAAAAATATCGAATTATTCAGGATAGGTTGTTTGAAAGTGACTTTGATCGGCTGTTGAAACAGATAGAACACAAGAAGGATGAATAATCTATATTACATGGCGACTTAAGTAAGGTGTCCCTAATTGCCGTACCAAAACCGGGCTACCTCACAACAGGAGGCAGCAGACGAACTTGGCGTCACTAAGGTAATGTTTCAATCCCGTTCCAAAACCGGGCTACCTCACAACCCTACCCCTTTTTTCATCTTGGAATACAAACGGTTACAATACCGTTTCCGCTTGGTGCTCCAACCACCTCTCATCACCTCCTTTGCACGGCCCTAAAATGACCATTTTCTTAATAATATCGCTGAGCGCTTGGCCTCAAAAACCATTATGCAGTCAACTTATTGTTACAAAACACGATACAAAACAATTCCGCTTTTCCGAATTCAACTTTCGGACTCAAGCGCAAAAATAAAACAACATACTGATTATTCAGTGCAACTTCAATAATTGGTTCTTTCACATTCTTTTGGCGCACCAAAAACGGATTTATTTCATCTTACCTCAATCAGCGAGACAAATGGGAGCTTTTTTTTCACTCCACTGTGACTTTGTCACTCCCCACCGGTGATCATCCCGCCAAGCTCTTTACTGAAGTAGTTTGCATCACCCCACGTTGCCTCCCCGGTTTTTACATATTCAGCAATAATCTCCCGGAACTGGCCTAAAGACATTTCTACACAATCCCTGAAATGCTCATCATCCCACCCGGTAATTTCGGCACGGCAAGATCCGTATCCCTTGGAGACCCCGAATCCGAAGGTCAGATCCCCAGCACGCAAATCCCACAACACAAGAGTTAGAAGGCCAAGACCCCAGTCCGGTAAGCGACCAAAAATATCCGCTGAGACTGCGAGGTAGTCCATTGCTCGCGTCCATCTTTGCAATCAAGCTTGCATTTTCCTCGCGATAAGGAGACTTTTTCATCTTTCTCCTGTTACATATACGTTGAAGGTCTCTATTCCGGTAAGCTTTCTGGGGATTTTTAGCTCGGTACTCATGCCAATAATTATGATTGTTCAACTGCCATTTTTCATTGCTGAGCAGTTGACCGACCATTTATTCAGGATCGGTTTTCAGTCTACTACGGTGCCATGCCTTTTTGCTGGCTCGTTGACACGGGTCGGATGAGCAGGTTTACTGTTTGATATTTCGTGGTTTAAAAAAGTTACCACATTGGGCACAAGGGATCTCTTCCATTGTTTGCCCTCCGTCATTAGAGATCACAAAACCTTAAAATGATAATAAAAAAATATTTAGGAAGGAGATAAGATGGCTGATTCTTAGACAGCTGCTCTTGGTTGGGAATAATATCGGTGTTTTTGGTGTGGAATTATATCGCTGTTCACAGTAGTACTAACGGGAATTGTTTTACGTTGAATTAATTTTTCAAAGGCCTGTGGCGGATCACCGGAAAAAAATAAACCGAGGATTCCCATCCGGGTCTTCTTCAACCTCCGCCACTATTGCCCTTGCCATGGACGAGGCAAGTCCCAGCACCATCTGCCTGCGTTATGACGGTAAAGGATACTTCTTTTTATTTCTTCTACGGAAGAGCGAAATCTAGGCCAATAATCGGATGGTTTTAAGCGGTGACCACTACGGCAAAAAGGACAAAAATGGCGTCGTATAAAAACAAGGACATCGATATTGGAGAAATAGGCAAGCGTATAACCATGCCACCACAAAAAACTTTGGCAAGGAGGACCACACGACGGTTTTTCTCAGGGATATTTTTTGCCCGGAAAAAGCGTTCAGCCAATGTTCGACAGTTTCTATGATGCCAAATATCTGGAAAATATGCTTCCAGAGGTGTTTTAGGAAAAGCGATTGGGTGACATAAAAAAACCGCTGCTGCTTCACTCCACCGATAGCGGTAATGGTTGTGTACACCGTCTGAAATCTGGCTACTCTAAGGAAATCACCAGAAAAAAAACTCATAAGCAAAGATTTACTGGCGTTGAACCGGAGCAGTCGATAATGGTTAAAAATAGTGGGCAAGAAAAATGAAAAATTTCAGCAAGATTGATACACTTAAGCAGAAACTTGATTCCTTTCGACCACTGCCTCCTGAAATAGTAAATAATCTTCATGAGGATCTGGTGCTTCGCTGGACCTATCATTCAAACGCTATTGAAGGCAATACACTTACCCTGAAAGAAACCAAGGTTGCTCTGGAAGGCATAACCATTGGTGGGAAAACCATTCAGGAGCACTTTGAAGCGATCAACCACAGGGAAGCCATTTTTTTTGTTGAAGATTTGGTCAGGAAAAATGAACCTCTGTCTGAATGGCAGATAAAATCAATTCACCAATTGATCCTCAAAAATATTGATGATAAAAATGCGAGTGTTTATAGAAAAACAAATGTCATCATCTCAGGTGCAGATCATGTTCCGCCCGATGCCCTACATGTGGAAAGTGAAATGCATAGCTTTATCAACTGGTATCAAACTGAGGGTGCATCTCTTCATCCGGTAGAACTGGCTGCCCGGGTTCATGCTGATTTTGTGAAAATCCATCCTTTTGTAGACGGCAATGGCAGAACATCACGACTGCTAATGAACTTGGAGCTTATGAAAAGTGGGTTCCCGCCGGTTGTCCTTCCTGTGGAAAAGCGGTTAGAATATTACGAGGCCCTAGATACAGCCCATACTAAAAATGATTATGTGCCATTTTTGATGCTTATTACCAATATTGCGGAATCGGGATTCAGGCCCTACTGGCACGCACTAGGGATAAGCCCCTGAATACTTTTTAAATAAATAAAAAGCATCTTTCTCAAATACCGGCCTTGCAACTTTTGATTGGCCTGGGATTTAATTTTTTAACACCTGCACAAACCCTCCGCGAAAGGCAGAATCGGACATCCAACGTCTTGTTGGAGCACATTCCGAGAGGCCAGCTCAAAGAAATAAACCGCATTCGTTACTAAAGAATGCATTGACTATGTTGTTACGCATGAGCTGTGTCACCTGAAATATCATGATCATGGCCCTGAATTTTATAAGCTCCTCGACTCTGTCATCCCGGGCTGGGAGAAGATAAAACACAAACAAGAACTTAGCATGGCGTGATCATGAAACGGAATATTTTTAAGCAGATAGAATGGAAAGCAGCTCTATGAACGTACAAAACGCAGCCATACAGATATTGCAAGACACTGGAAGACCTCTCCATGCCAAAGAGATTGCCGAGCGGATTATTGAAGCTGGCTTGTGGTCAAGCGATGGTAAAACACCGGAGGCCACTGTCAGTGCCCGCCTTTACACGGATATTAAAAAGCATGGGGACCAGTCGACCTTTGTGAAGGTTGCGCCTCAGACGTTCTTTCTGCGTGATGTTCAGATTGTTGCTGTTTGCGATGCAAAGGAGCCAAAACTAAAAAACGTAAACCCTACGGTTAATTCGAAAGAGAACCAGAATTCCAGACACTGTCTATCCTTTTTGGATGCCGCTGAAAAGGTGCTGGATCAGTTTGGTAACCGGAATTCGATGCATTACCGGAAGATCACTGACAAAGCCATAAATCAGGGCTGGCTGAACACCTCAGGCAAGACTCCCGAAGCAACCATGAACGCCCAATTGGTAACTGAACTCAAACGGGCAAAGGCCAGTGGTGAGCCCGGCCGGTTTGTTCGCACCTCACCCGGATATTACAGCCTCGTCAAAGGGATGGGAACCGGCCTCCCGTATCAAATCTCCAAGCACAATCGAGAAATCAGGAAAAAACTGCTTTCCCAGCTGATGGGCCTGAGTCCGGCTCAATTTGAGGAGCTGGTTGGACAGCTGTTGGCTGAGATGGGTTTTGAAAGTATCGAGGTGACCAAGTACGGCAATGATGGCGGCATTGATGTCCGGGGCACAATGCTGATCAGTGATGTAGTCCGCATAAAAATGGCTGTTCAGGCCAAACGCTGGAAACGCAATATTCAAAGCCCGACCGTTCAGCAGGTGCGCGGCAGCCTTGGGGTGCATGAACAGGGGTTGATCATATCCACCAGCGATTTCAGCACCGGAGCCATCAAAGAAGCCAATCAACCGGACAAAACGCCCGTGGGCCTCATGAACGGCGAACAGCTGGTCACACTTCTGATGGAATACAACATAGGTGTCCGCCGCATGTCTCACGACCTTTTCGAGCTGGAGGAACAGCCGATAGAAAAGGGAGATATATAGATGCCTTCATTTCTATCATGGATTGATCATGACTCGAAAGCGAGAGAGCGCACTCTTCGAATCCTTTCCCTTTTTCAGGAGAAGGAAAGCCGTGACGAGCTTGGGCTTGGTTCCGTTCGAGACAGCTTTGCAGATCAGTTGTTTCCCGGCACAAGTACAATCCAAACACGCCTTCGATACATGCTTTTCGTTCCATGGATTTACGATAAATTCGAAAAGGAACAACTGTCAGTGGATAGTTTTGCCGTTCAGGCTGACAAACTTGAAAGGGACCTTGTTCAGCCCCTAATGGATTCGGACGATCAGGCTGGCGTCTTTGGAAAAACAGCAGGAAAGAAACTTAAACGGTTGCCCAGTTCTGTATATTGGGCCGGTCTCGGGGTTTGGGGGATACGCCTCACTCCATTTTCCCAGGATGAATACCACAGGCGTATCGATGAAACTTACCGTCGCAGAAATGCACTTAAAGTTCTTGAAGAAGATGCTAAATGGAGAGGAGATGACATAGACATTGAGCAGCGCATGGCCACTCTTAGTTGGCATCCGAGATTACCCAAGCCGCCACTAAACTTTCCTGATACGGTTGACTTTGCCTTGTCCCGGGAGGAAGCCGAATTCATCCGTGATCGTATCCAGATTGCTTGCCCCAACAGCCTACTCTCTTTCTTGGCGCTGCACTGTGAACCAGCTGAAACCAATGCCCCGTGGGAGCATCCAGATTACGATAGCTTTTCCGATAATCATAAAGAACTTCTGACCCATGCGAGGCTTTTCTCCGAAGTAATGCATGGCGCGGCGCTTTCGTATAACATCCAGCTCGCCGAACTCCGAAAACATGATGAACTTGTTGAAAAGCATCAAACAAGTTTCAACAATTGGGTGGCAAACCTTCCTGTGGAAGAAGTTCACAATTGGTCAGAAAGCCGACTATGGGAATTAACCGTCGATCACGGACACACCATTACTCCACAAACGCGTTCTTTTGTTCAGCACTGGATCGACTATACCAAAGAATCTCCAAATAGCATTCTCTCCAATACTGAGGCGTTGAAACTGATAAAAAAAAGAGAAATGAAACTAAAAGGCACCCACTCCCGGTTTATAAATCAAAGAGCACTTGAGCAGTGGGGTGGATATTCCGGTGTTGGAAAATTAGTTTACAGGTGGCCGAATGTAAAAGTGCTTTTGAACGACCTTCATCAAGGTATAAATCGGAAGGGAACATGCTGAACCCAAACTCCCGAAGCTTATATACTTCTGCATTGACTCCTCCGCCGGGAATGATCTTTGACGAGGCTATTGCAACAACCTTTTCGATGGACCCTGCTTTACTGCTCGAGGCTCCGGTTTACTTGGCGCTAATGGTAGCGGATGGTCAAGCTGATCCTGATCCTTTATCCGTACTTGAAGCAATCCGGAGGTACTCGAAGAGAATGACCGTCTATGTACAAAAAGGACGGATTCAAGTCCCTCAGATTGCCAAGCCGACCCCCTTGTTTGGATTGCTGGAAGAAATGGTTGTCGAGGTAACGGCCCCAGGTGGAGGTGTTTTTCATCCAAAGATTTGGGCGATCCGTTTTATCAGCCCTGATCAAAGTAGCTCGATGTACCGCCTGGTGGTACTGACAAGGAATATGACCACCGATCAGTCATGGGACCTGTCTCTTCAGCTTGAGGGCACGATTGCTGGCCAGAAGTCCAATTTAAATGAGCCGCTGGCGTATTTTTTTAAGGCGCTTCCAGATTTGAGTTCTGGAATGACAAAATCAGAAAGGAATGAGCAATCTATAAGATTTGCTGACGAGCTGCACAGGGTCCAGTGGGAACTCCCCGACGGCTTTGACGAGTTGACCTTCTATCTTCCGGGAACGAAAGGTTTTGACTGGGAGCCTCCAATGGCTAATCGGATGGCAGTTATTTCGCCGTTCTGTTCTGACGAAACCCTGCGGGCATTGGCAAAAAAATCCAAGGCCGCCGATGCACTCATCTCACGCCCTGAGTCGTTGTCAGCGCTTAAGAAGGACACTATCGATCTCTTCACACAGTGCCTTCATTTAGACGATGCAGCGGAGACCGAGGACGGCGAGGAAGGTGACGTCACCGAACAGCAGCTTGCGACTGGCCTACACGCCAAGGTCTATCTATTTGAGACCCGAAATTCAGATTTCACCCATGTGGTTATGGGATCTGCGAATGCGACTAACGCGGCACTGAGAGCTTCGAAGAATATTGAGATTCTGGTCGGGCTGAGAGGCAAGAAAAGTAAGGTCGGAGGTATAGACGAGCTTCTCGGCGCTGACGGCTTGGGAGAATATCTTATCGATTTCGACGCGACCAAGAAAATTGAGACTAATTCTGTCAGACAAGAAGCTGAGGAGTCTGTTGAGAAGGCACGTTCTCTGATCTCTGACACAGCATTGTCTGTTGATTGTAACCTCGGTTCAAAGGATGGCTTGTGGGATTTAGTTCTGATTGGGAAAATCCCATCCCTTAAAGGGATTGTCAGCGCTTATGCATGGCCGATAACCATCCTAAGTACATTTGCAGTCGACATCTTGGATAATGATAATCATAGCATGATTAATCTTGGTGAGTTTTCCGCCTCATCCGTGACAGGCCTTATAGCCTTTGAGCTTAAACCAAAACATCCTGGTGTTACGGCAAGATTTGTACTTAATCTTCCCGTAACAGGCATTCCAGATGAACGTAACTCTGCCATTTTGCAAACAGTGATCAGTAATCAGGATGGATTCATTCGCTACCTTATGCTCTTGCTGGGGGATGATTCGGAATCCGGTCTTGATCCCGGTAATGGGTCAGGATTTACTAAATGGTTAGCCCAGCTGGCCGCTGGAGAGGATATCCCACTGCTGGAAGAGCTTACCCGAGCGTACAGCCGACATCCTCAAAGGCTAGAGGAAATCTCTAAACTGGTTCGAGACCTGTCTCAAGGCAAGCCGAATACAATAATCCCCGACGACTTTCTTAACCTGTGGAATATTTTTGAAACAGCTATCGGAGGGCGTGATGCATAAAAGTCGCTTTTTGTCAGCGCCCGCTCTTGCCAGTCTTAAAGATTTCCAGAAAAGGACCGTGGAGTACGTCTTCAAGCGATTATACGGAGATGACTCGACTTCCCGATTTCTGATTGCCGATGAAGTTGGTCTTGGAAAAACACTTGTTGCCCGGGGAATCATCGCCAAAACTCTGGAACACTTGCAAGATCAAGTTGATAGAGTTGATGTGATCTACATCTGTTCCAATGCTGCCATTGCAACCCAGAACGTCAACCGGCTAAATATCAGTGATAAGGATGGTTTTTCAATAGCCACGCGACTTACTTACTTGCCAAGACAAGTACGGTCACTGCGAAAGAACAAAGTTAATTTCATCAGCCTGACGCCCGGCACCGCCTTTGACCATGCCCGCAGCCGAGGTGGTCATGCAGACGAGCGAGCCATCCTTTATAGGATACTATATGACTTGCCATGTGCTCAAAATAAAAGTCGAAGACTATTAAATTTAGGATTGCTCAACCTCCTTCAGGCAACCGCTGGTAAGGTGAACTGGCGAGCTAAGGCCAAGAAGCTCCCTGCTGATGATCTTGACGCAGATCTTTCCAAGTTCTTCCGTCAGGCAGTCCTTGAAGATGCAGAATTGTATGCAACCCTCAAGGATGGATGTGAACGATTTGCTCGTTATCGGGACTACAGTAGAATCCCTTGGGAAGATTCAGAGCTTCGCTACAAACTTATCGGAAAGCTCAGAAACAAGTTAGCTTCTGTGTGCCTTTCCGCACTTGAGCCCGACTTGGTCATTCTTGATGAGTTCCAACGATTCAAACAACTATTGGACGGAAATAACAAAGCCTCAATGCTGGCGACCGCGCTTTTTGAACATCCTGACGTTCGGGTTCTTTTGCTCTCCGCAACGCCTTACAAGATGTTCACCCTTGATCAGGAAAATGACGAGGACGACCATTATCCAGATTTTATAAGAACGCTTAATTTCCTGTTAAACGACTCCGGCAAAGTAAATGAAGTAAAAAGTCTCTTATCTGAACATCGAAAGTCTCTTCATGCCTGCACGAAGGGCTCCGAACATTATCCAGAGAAGAAGACCAAACTTGAACAGGCTCTTCTCAAGGTAATGTGTCGAACGGAGCGGGTTGCCACAACCCGTGATCATAATTCGATGCTGACCGAAATAGAACAGACTGCCCCCCTAATGCCAGCAGACTTGCAACATGCTGCCACAGTTGACGCTATATCAATCTGCGTTAAGGCAAGAGAGCCAATAGAATATTGGAAGTCAGCTCCTTACCTGATTAACTTCCTGAAACATTATGATTTGAGGCACAAGCTGGATGCCCAGCTAAATAAACCTTCTGATCCTCTCCGCCAAACTCTTTCCTCAGCAAACGGACAATTACTAAAGAAGGAGATGCTGGAAGATTATCAGGCAATCGATCCTGCGAATCCGAGAATGCGCGTACTTTTCGAGGACACTATTGATAAAGGCATGTGGCAACTATTGTGGATGCCGCCCTCCATGCCTTATGTGGAACCGGGCG
>JAOTSI010000126.1 GCA_029865005.1 Desulfobulbaceae bacterium | reverse complement strand
AATAAGTGGCTCAAGTTGACTCCAGAGAGCGTTTGGAAAGTGGGAACGATAATTCATATGATTAATAAAAATTTATTGGGTTATTCTGGGTGTAGTGCTGAGCGTTTACATGGTAAAGTATAATATAGTTTCGATCTGGTAAGGGGCTCGGAATGGAAAAATAGTGTAAAGATCAGAAACTGCTCTTAACTAAGTCTATTTTTCTGTGTTCCTTATTGTTTCGTTGTGTAAAAGGTCTGTATGCACGGGCTAGTAAAATATTGATTTGGATTTTTCTAATGTAGGAGAGCCAGGTAACATGCTTAGGGGTGATCGGCAGCAGGCATCTGGCTTATTCATCAGAAAATTTTGCATAATTATTTAGGTGATATGTTCAGGTTCAATAAGAAAGGTAATTATAGGGGATCACCCTAAGGTAACAAAACAACGATGAGTTGAATGTGTTTGAGTGTATCTTTGGTAACCGTTCACCAGTGCTGCGGATGTGTGCGATCAGGCCAGAGAGCAATAGTTAATCATATGTGAATCCGTCCTGATTGCTCGCAGATGTGATGCTGGTAAATTCTTACTACCTTTGATCTAATCAGAAAAAGAGAAATATAGTTGATTGAAAACAATTTAAGGTCCTGAAATTTTCTATTTGGAAAACCAATTTTACATGGATCCCCTAAATCCGAATATAATATATATTATTTGATAGCAATAAAAGAGCAAAAATTAAACCATTGGAAAAAGGTTTCTATACTTGAAAATCCTGTTCTTTTTAGTAGTTCGATGTTTTCAGTTTTGGAAAATGGAATGAGCACGTTTTCCAGGGCTTCTCTTTTGGCTGCTATTTCCAGCTCAGAGTAACCGCGATCTCTTTTATATTGATGGTGCATTGCAATGAATTCTCGGTTGAGACTAGGGTCATGGCTAATGGTTTTTTCGCTGATGATAAGAATTCCGCCTTCGGGAAGAGAGCTGTAGAGTTTACTTATAAAATCAGGGCGGACCATGGGACGTAAAAATTGAAGGATATAATTACAAATTATTACATTGGCATCGGAAAAATCATGGGTAAGGATGTCGGCCTCCAGAAAGGTAATTAACTTTGATTTGGAGAACATTTCCGCTTTCTTCTTGGCTTTTTTAAGCATGGCTGGAGAATTGTCCACCCCGATGAGAGTCATCTCCATATTGCTAAGGCGACGGCCGAGCTCTAGAAGGGTCCCTCCAGTAGAACAGCCCAGATCGTAGACTGTACCACCTTTTGGGGCATAATTTTTAAGTAATCCGGCAATGGCCTCAATGACTGCGCCGTAAAAGGGGACGGAGCGGTTAAGCATATCGTCGAATACTTCCGCTACTTGCTCGTTAAAGGCGAAATCTTCTTTGATAGATTGGATGTGGAATATTTTATCTTGGTTCATTTGATATTTTTTATGAAATGATTGTAAACGTTCACCGGGTTAAAAAGAAAAGTTCCACAACCTAGGTCTAGTAAGCATTTACCTGTGCTGCGGATGTGTGCAAGCAGGCCGGTGGTAAGTGGTCACAGGTGCCTTATATTTAGCCAGTTGTAGCTGCTTGCTATAGCCCATCTATGTGGGCAGGGGCTACCGCATGAAGATGAGGTGCTAATGACCACTTGCTATCTCACGTTGTATTAAATCGGTTAGTTATAAACCATGTGACCAGATACGGCCGGAGAGATATAGTTAATCTGATGTGAATCCGGCCTGATCGTGCGCAGACGTGTTACTGGTGAACGTGTGCAAATTATCTTGTCGGACAAGATGTAAAATAGCCTTGCCATCTTGTCAAACTGAAAGTATAAAAATGCTGTGATATGGGTAATTATAATAGATTCGAATTATCCAAGGAGTAAAGTATGTCTTGGGAAGGACATGCTAACATTGCTTTATGCTTTTTTAGAAAATTGATAATTTCTATTTTGAGTATTTTTGGCTCCGTGGTGATGTTGGTTATACTCACCTCTTTTTATTTAAGTTGTTAAAAAAAGATACTGGTTATCTTCGTTTGCCAGGTGAATTTGAAAATATTTCAAGGCAGGTGGGGCAAAATTATTAATATAACGGCTGAAGACTGTCCGTTAATAATTATTAGGGTAATGAAATCGTGTCTGATAATATACATTTTGATGAAATTATAAGTCGATATCGGTCTGATCCTTATGACTATGTCGATATGTATGCTATGCATACCGGTAAGATACGTTTTTTGGTCGAAGAAGGTGATGAGGTCGAAGGGCCGTCTGGAGAATGGAAGCATATTGCTGGTAACAAGCTTTATGAAATCACCCGGGAGAGAAATACTAAGGAGATCACTTCGCTGACCAATGGTACGATTCTTTCCTTACGTAAGGAGTTGGATGGTAAGTTTGTGGAAGCTGATGAGAAATTGCTTACTATCAGGCATCCGCTGAAAAAGAAGGAGATTATCGAGTCAATTCTTCAGGAAGTGCTCTTTGTATTTCATGCCCCTGAGCGGGCTCGTTATTATTTTGCTATGGATATCCAGTCCAGAATTGAACAGAAAGGAGCTCGCTCGGTAATGGTACATCCCGGGGATGAGGTGTTGACCATGTCTTTGATGAAAAGGGATACTCCAGTGTTTTATGAAGGAGAAGAGGGTATTATTCATTCTGTTTATTTTAAGCCTGGCGAGTCTGTGGATCAGGGAGCACCTTTGATAGGGATATGCGCTAAAGATAAATTACCATTGATTCAGAAAATTATTACCAGGGTAAAGGCAGAGTGGGAATAATAATTACGTTTGTGTGTATTAGAGTAGATATTTTTTAAGTAATTAGTTGTGAATTTCTCTTCCGATCTTATTGCTCATCGACTCAGTCATGTTGAGTCAACAGCTAGAGCTTCCCTTTTTGCACCTGCAGTCAGGGACAAGATTGTCCGTTACGGGGCACCGATCGGCTGCCTCATTGAACATCATCAGCGCCTTGGTCGCTGCATGCATCGAATTTCTGATATTTTCCTAGATTACGAAACTGAAGGGAAGGTTCCGCTCAGTGGAACTGTTGTTATTGCTGATGCGCTGGAAAATGGCTCCGGTCGCTTTGATCGTTCTTGGCATGCTCCAGAGGGTGGTTTGTGGCTAGCCTTGGCCTTGGCTGATACATTTATCCCTGAGATATCACGCTTGCTCCCGTTTGTCGCCGGTATAGCTTGTTGTGAAACCATACGTGAGATGGGGGTGAGGGCGTCTCTTAAATGGGTAAATGATCTTTGTTTCCAGAATAAAAAAATCGCCGGAGTACTTTGTGAGACCATGAAAAGCCCGGTTTATGGAGATAAATATTTTGTTATTGGAATTGGCATTAATATTAATAATCAACAGTTTCCCGTCGAATTGAATGGCACTGCCGAATGTTTGCGTGGCTTTAGCGGAGAGAAAGCGAATGTGACTGATGTTGCATATCGTTTACTTGGTAAACTTGGCTGGAATATTGGTTTGCTTCATTACCAAGAAGAATGTCTATTAAAAGTAGGCGATCAAATTTGGGAAAATTTTATTCTAAAAAGATGGCTTGAGCTAAGTGATACCGTGGGAAGGCGGGTCTGTTATGGCTTTGATGTACAGAAAAAACCGCTTTATCGGGCTGTGGTTAAGGAGGTAAATGAGGAAGGAGGGCTTGTGATGCTCCTGGAAGACGGAACCTGTATAACGGAATATGCTGGCGAGATCATTTATATTGATGATGCTTCTTGATATTTGAATAAATTATAAATTTGATTTTAGGCTGTCATTGGAAATGGGTTACTGGCGGTTCGTACTTGTTCTAACGCATGAAGATCTTGTTGTAAAATATTACGACAAAAACGTGATAGTGCAAAAACCGCTTCCATAGAAGATGATTTTGGAAGATGGAGTCGATTAAGATGGGAAATGGACATTCGTTGAGTGGTATGAAGTAGCCGTATCGTTCTAATAGCGATGGTAAAATGATATCCTGTCGTGTCTTCTCCGCTTCGACAACTGTTACATGTTAAGCCACTTTCAGGAAGGAAGTAATAACGCTGTTTTGGGTAGACGATGGTTTTGCACTTTGCACATCGGCTTAGTTCAGGTTGGTATCCGGTATACTGTAGCAGTTTGATCATGAAGATCGCTAGAGTGGTGGACGAGGAGCGTCCCCTATCCAGGGAGTAATAGGCCCAACGAAGAAGTTCGAAGAGTCTGGGCTCGCAATCATGGTCTCTGGTAAAGAGAAGCACTAGTTCACTGATGAAGGCGGCGGTGGTATAACGTTGATAGTGATGACGTAGTGTGAGGAATGCGTTTTCTAAATCTGCATTGCTGAGGAAAAATAGACTACCCTTTTTTGGGGGACGACAGTTTATCCGTAAGTGGGTAAATGGTTCTAATTTGTTTACGAAACGTTTTTTGCTCCTTTTTGCTCCTTTGGCAATGGCTGTTGCACGTCCGATGTGAGGGCTGAAAAAAGTAACTATTTTGTCGGATTCTGCGTAATCATTGATTCGTAGTATTATGCTTTCTGTTTCCACGTCTTGTTTTTCAATGAAGGTCTCTTGAGGTGGCTGATGTCTTAGGTGCCTGTGACCACTTACCAACTTTAATACATAATAGCTGGATGAGCCTGGTTGATTTCATCCGGTAATGCTGGTTAGTCTAGTACGTCTTCTGGAATTGATAAAGAGTAATATTCGTCATCATCATTGGCTACCGGGAAATCAACATCGATACCGTTAAGCTGGATACGGGCACAGTTCGGCTTGTTAAAACTTAGCTCAATCCATTTGTCGGCCTTAATAATGCGATAGTCGCCTTTGTCCGCGATGTGCCTTATAAGTTGACCGTTATCCCGGCTGATATCCACCCATGTGTCTTTTGTGAAGCTGAGGGTGAGCACGTATTTCGGACTGGTAGGCTGTGCAGGTTCCGTATCGGAGTAGGTATCAGTTTGGGTTGGTAACTCATTTATTTCAAGATTTTTTATCGAGTTATTATTGATAATTTCATTGATAGTAGGTTGTTGTGTCGGTGTAGGTTCATTTGTATCTAAAGCGTTTGTAGTATTTACATCGACGAGTTTTTCTACCGATAATTGAGTGGTTTCTTGATCAGTCGTTGTCTCAATAGTCACGATTGATTCGGAGTTAGAATTGTCATTTGTGCGAGAATTGGTCGAATTATTGAGATGTTCATCTGCTGTGTCGATATGTTGTGTGTCTTGAGATTCTGGAGTGTAGATTGACTCAGAGGGTGGAATCATTTGGTCGTTGCTATCTGGGGTGTTAAGGGTGGAGCGAAGAGGATTCCAAGAAGTATAGCTGTATAATATAAAGAGAAAAATTATGGAGGCTATGAGCACGAAGGCTGCAATAATGGCGGGAGGTAAATGGGTTCGTTCAGCGTATTTGGACGGATCGAAGAGTCCACTGGGCTTCTTATTTTTTTTATGATGGACGCTTTCGGTTACGAAGTTGTTGCGGGCTTGGAGAAAGAGTTCCGCCATTTTTTGCCCATTCTCTCCAAGGTAATTGGCATACAATGTAACCAAACCGCGAGTAAAGGTGTCAGCGGGGAGAGCTGAGTATTCTTGGTCTTCAATAGAAATAATGTTGACGGTTGAAATTTTAGTTTCACGTGTAGCTTCTTTTATTTCCAATCCTTGTTTTATGCGCAGGTTGCGGAGATGATGTCCTATATCCTCAGGTGTCTCAAGATTGTCATTTTGATTCTGCTCGTCGCTTTGTTCCAGATGTTTTTTGCTCATGGTCCACGTGTTTTGGGGTAGAAGTTTAGGAGCTCAGGTTAAACAAACTATCATGACAGTTATGTCTAGAAACTTGGAAAAGGTAACATGTTAATTTTACTTGAATTTTATTACGATTTTTATGTTACAGTAATATTTTAGACCCAGCCATAGGATTATTGCTGTGACTTGAAAGAGAAATAAACCAAGCGCAGGTGAATGCAGTTTTTAAACTGTGTAAAATTTGTTTTTCCGTGTTTTTTTTATCTAATTGTTTGTCTAATCTGATTTTTCTTTACGACAACTGCATGAAAAACTCAGTGATGAGTATGTGGTCGCGCTTCAAAAACAAAAGGAAATTAAATATGAATATGTTTATTTAGCCGAGAGGTTATTAGTTATCAATTAAGATCTTTATGAAGGATTTCTTTTGTAGATCTTGAAACCATTGCTCGAAAGCGGAGTCTATTTTTTGTTTAAAGAGAATTTCGTGAATTTGCGCATGAGCCGTTTCGTAAGGGATGATGGATACGGTTTGGTTTTTGCTGCTGGCAATAAGTTTTAGTACTTGGTAAGTGTTTGATGTTTCAATAATAGAGCTGATATCTTGTGGTTTGAGTTGGGAGATGGCCTCGTACATTATTGGGGCAATTTCAGATCGTTTTAAGATGCCAATGTTGCCGCCGTCCTTGGCAGAAGGTAAATCGGAATATTTTTTGGCAAGCTTGGCGAAATCTTTGCCGCTAACAGCAAGCATTCTTATCTGTTCAATTCGTTGCAAGGCGACTTTCTTTGATTTTTCAGGTGAGTCGGGTTGCCAGGTGCAGCCAATTTGCAGAATGAAGTATTCATCCTTGGCAAGTGTTTGGGTGTAATTAGTTTCGTAATACTGTTTAATTTGTTCTTCTGGGATGACTATTTTAGAACGAATATCAGAACTAACAAGTTTAGATATTAGGATTTGATGGTGTAAGTCGGTAAGGTATTGCTCTTCGGTGAGGCCAGCCTGTTTTAGTTCTTTACGAAGTTGTTGTTCGTTGGTTTTGTTCTGTTGTAAGTGGCGTTGTAGTGCGAGCTGGATTTCTTGATCGCTCACTGATAGGCCACGTCTTTTTGCTTCTTGTTCAATAATTTTCTTAGTTATTAATTTATTGAGGATGTCTTTTTCAGCGGCCCTTAGGGCCTTGTCCAGTTCTTGGCCACTGTGTTGTAATTTAATGTTTTCTAGAATATTGTGAGTGGATTGATTTAATTCTGAGCGGGTTATTATTTCATCGTTGATAATAGCAACTGTGGCGTCTAGGATCTCTCCTTTGGCTGAAACTGATAATACAGTAAATAGAAAAAGTGTTGCCCAAAGCAAGTGTGAAGTTTTCATGTGGAGATGTTGTCTGTGTCTGTTATATTTCTGGTATGCCCAAGTTTTTTTGTGAGTCTTGATATATCTACTAATTACCAATGAAAGTAGCAATGGTTTTCCGATGAAAAGTAAAATAGAACCAATGTGAATTAATTTTTGTTTGGTTTGATTATTGCATATCATTAACTTATAGACCAGCTTCTAGCATGAGGTGTTATTTATGATACAAGGTAGCTCAGCGGCATTGTCTGCCCTTAGTGCTTATGGCCTTGTCTTGCAAGTCGGGGCAAATAATATAGCTAATGCGTCTTCTCAGGGATATAAGCGTGATCGAGTGATCCTCCATAGTGCGCAGCCGACGGGTGTGGATGCCCATGTCATTAAGGATGTCAGCCACGGTTATTTTGCGCCAGAGCAAGGTGGTAATGGATTACATCTAACTGAAATGTCAAACGTGGATTATGGTCGAGAGTTAGTTGATGTCATAACAGCTGTTCGGTCATATGAGGCAAATTTGCAAACTATTGACAGCGAAGATGAGTTGATGCAGAGCGTGCTTGATATTAAAAAATAGTAAGCGTTTACTGGTACCACGTCTTCGCGCGATCAGGACGGGTTCATATAGGAATATCTATAGTTCACCGGCCTGATAACCCACATTCGCAGCACTGGTGAATACTTACCGTGCCGATAAAATAGAACTTTTCTTTTCAACCCGGTGAGCGGTTACAAAAAATAGTATGTCGGTTGTTTCATACTTGCGTTAGTTTATGTTACTGTTAGAGGTTAATCATGAACTGCGGCTTACCAAAATATCTTTGGGCTGATTATCTGGTAAGTTCTATCTTTTTCTGCGACCGTTGAGTAGACTTTTGGATAGCATTTATTAGTATAACCTCTGCTCGTGATCATTCCAGATTCATATGGAATTTTCTATAGTTCCAGCCCAGTGAATGGTTACTATTTATGTAAATTATTTCTCATTTTAAATTGATTATTTGCATTGGTAATACTTAGTTTTTATAGGTTAATTCACCGATGATAATAACTAACATTTTTATAAATGAATCCTGTTTTTAGGTAATCTACGTTTTATTTCAGCATGATTTGATAATAGATGGGTTAGTGATGTAATATTTTTTGAAATGGTTATTTTTATAAAATTGTCCAAATCGACTAAGGAATTGAAATGAAAATATTAGTTAATAGAAGTTCGGCATTGGTAGGTATAATGCTATTTGCTGTATTAGTTCAGCTATTTTTGGCTCAGGTATCCCAAGCGACAATGAGAATGCCAGCTTTTTCTTTGCAGGAAGTCGTGGAGGGGAAAAAGGTTACAAGTGAAGAGTTTAAAGGAAAAACATTGTTGGTTACTTTTTTTGCAACTTGGTGTCCGCCTTGTCGTCAAGAAATACCTTCCCTGATTAAATTGCATGAGAAGTATGGTGCTAAAAATTTTTCAGTTTTAGCCTTTTCTATTGATCAGGGAGGGGCAAAGGTGGTGAGTAGGCTGGTTCGACAAGAGAAGGTTAACTATCCTGTATTAATGAGTGATCAAGAAACCGTGAGTGGTTTTGGCGGGATTGCTGGTGTGCCCACGAGTTTTTTGGTTAATGAAAAGGGTAATGTTGTAAAAAGTTATGTTGGTTATGTGTCTCACGGAGTGTTGGCCCATGATATTGAGTTGATTTTACCCTAGAAGGTGTAGGCAAAACCGTTTCGGGTTGACATCTATCAGATTATAGCTTAATTTTTTTAGTTACGGTTACCTTTCTTTATGAGAGATAATAGAAAATATGACTATGAAATTAGAAAAAATGTGCAAAAGGAGAAAGCCATGAAAAAAGTATTTGTAATTGCTACCGCTCTGGCCATCGCGTTGAGTGCTGGTGTTGTTGTGGCCGCTAAGGTAAAATGTACTGTTGACAGTGTTGATGGCGATAAAGTAACCATGACCTGTGAAAAAGCAGACAAATTGACTGTAGGTGATAAAGTTACCGTTAAGAAGAAAAAAGATAAAGCCCTGGAAGGCTGCTAAGATTCATTTTCTTTTTTTTCTTGCTTATAAGGGCTGGTTGATGTTTCATCAATCGGCCTTTTTTTATTGAAGAGCATTTTTGGATTGGTATTCTTTCGTTCTGATACCTTTTGCTTACTACACTAGTTATTTCGTCTTGCTGTAACCGTTAACAGGGACAAAAAGAAAAGTACCATAACATCAGTATAGTAAGCGTTTGCCAGTGCTACGGATATGTGCAAGCAGGGTGGTGAACTATAGTTAATCTTATGTGGATCCGGCCGATCGCATGCAGAGGTGGTGCTGGTGAACGTTTACGTTTTGCTCACGTCATTCGTGGGTTGAAGCTATTTTTTATATTTGTGGAGATTACATGCTCATATTCAAAGCCGTTATTTTGGGAATAGTACAAGGTTTGACCGAATTTCTTCCTATTTCTAGTTCCGGTCACTTGGTTATTACCTCAGAGCTGCTGAACTTTCACCATGAGGGGATTACTTTTGAGATTTTCCTTCATTTAGGTAGTCTCTGTGCTGTGTTACTGGTCTATCGACGTGATCTCCTATTAATGATACGATCTTTGTTTACCTCTTCAACGATTCGACAAGCAGACCCAGTTTTAGGGGAATCCTTTCGGTGGAACTTTTATATTGTATTAGCTACATTACCAGCTGTGGTTGTTGGTTTATTTTTAAAAGATAAGATTGATGCTATTTTTGACAATATACTCGTTACCTTTTCAATGTTATTTATTACTGGTGTGTTGATGATATTTACTAGGCGATTATCTGAGAAGGCAACTGCCCTTGCTCCAGCTAATAGCCTAATCATTGGAACAGCGCAAGCTATGGCCATACTGCCTGGTTTATCGCGAAGTGGCTGCACTATTTTTGTTGGTCTTTTATTGGGATTGAAACGCGAGACAGCAGCTCGCTTTTCGTTTATCATGTCTATCCCTGCCATACTCGGTGCTGTGGTTCTAGATATGCGAGACTTAATTGATTCTACACCCTCTGTCGAAGAATTCTCCTTTATCTTCGCAGGAACGATTGCCTCCGCTATTTCAGGATATTTTGCGATTATTTTATTATTGAAAATAGTGCGAAGAGGACGGTTGGATTGGTTTGGTTATTACTGTTTTTTAGTATCAGGCAGTGGTTTTATTTGGTATTTTTTAGATTAAATACAAGGAACTTGCAAGAAATATAATAAGTTAAGATCGCATCGTATTGTTTTTCAAAGCTTGGCAACAGGTGCGTAGCTGGGTTATTTAATTGTTGCTGCAACACAGAATATGGAAAG
>JAOTSI010000125.1 GCA_029865005.1 Desulfobulbaceae bacterium | reverse complement strand
ATGCATGTACTCTTATCAGTGCACCGAGTGTAGACGTTGTTCCGTGTTCTGCCCCTACGGTATTGATACCGCTGAGATCACCATGATGGTCCGGGAGCTTCTTCATCTCGTTGGTGTGGGTATCAACTGGATTTTGGAACCAGCTTCTAATTCCAACCGGACTGGTAATCATATGGGCCTTCAGCCCCATACGTTTAGAGATAATGTAGACTTCCTTACCGATGATATCGAAAATCTCACCGGTATACGGGTTGAGCCTACCTTTAACCGTAAGGGTGCCGAGGTTCTGTTTATTACTCCTTCGGCAGATGTATTTGCCGAGCCTGGCCTTTATACGGCCATGGGCTACCTCCTATTGTTTCATGAGATAGGCCTTGACTACACGTGGTCAACCTATGCCTCAGAAGGTGGTAACTTTGGTCTGTTTACCAATAACCAACTCATGAAAAAACTCAACGCCAAGATGTATGCGGAAGCACAACGACTAGGTTCTAAATGGATTTTGGGTGGTGAGTGTGGTCATATGTGGAGGGTTGTTCATCAGTATATGGATACTATGAACGGTCCGGCGGATTTTATGGAGGTTCCTAAGTCGCCCATTACTGGTACCACTTTTGATAATGCCGCCTCTACTAAGATGGTACATATAAGTGAGTTTACGGCCGATCTTATCAAACATAAAAAATTAAAATTAGATAAGAGTCGTAATGCTGATATTATCCCTACTTTCCACGACTCTTGCAACACCTCCCGTGCTATGGGCTTGATGGATGAGCCGAGATATATTCTTGATCATGTAGTTCCAAAGTGGCATGAGATGCCGGAGAACACCATACGGGAACAAACTTTCTGTTGTGGTTCTGGAACTGGTTTGAACACCGATGAAATCATGGAACTCAGAATGAGAGCAGGTTTTCCTCGGGCCAATGCGGTAAAACATGTTCGCGATAAACACGGAGTAAATATGCTCTCCTGTGTATGCGCCATTGATAGAGCGACCCTTTCCGGGCTCATGTCTTATTGGTCGCCGGATGTGAACGTATGCGGTCTCAGTGAACTTGTTGGAAACGCTTTGGTCATGACTGGTGAAAATCGGCCGGAAGGCCTTGATGAAGGTCTTAGAACTTTGATTTAACTACCCGCGAGGAGTGGAGGATTCAATAATGATATACAATAGTGGTAAGATATATACGGGGCTGATAATTTTCGTCCTGTTTATCACATTTCCCATATGGTATAACCACTTGGATGCGGGCACACTACCTGATCCGCAAAAAGTGGAAAATGCTAAGGAATGTGTGGCGCCTGTTGCTGAAATGAAGGCTACGCACATGCAACTGTTAAATCAGTGGCGTGATGATGTTCTCAGGGATGGAGATCGAGCATTCAACGTTGAGGCTGATGGTAAAATGTACCAAAAAAGCCTTCAGAAAACCTGTATGAAATGCCATACCAGCAAGAAGAAATTTTGTGACACTTGCCATGAATACGCATCGGTAACGCCATATTGTTGGGATTGCCATGTGGCTCCGGTAGAGCCTGCTGCTAAGGGGGATATGAACTAATGGATAAGAATAGAAGAAATTTCCTTAAGGTTGCCGGTATTTCCACCCTTGCGGGCTTGGGAGCGCCGGCCATTGTAGACCGGGTTATCAGTGGTAAAGGTGAAGGAGAAGTATTCGCCTCCGGTGGTGCAGCCGGACATCATGGAGCAGAGCCCACTGAGCATCATGGTGAGGGAAACACAGAGAGCCATAAAGAGGAAAAAACTGGAACTCGTTACGGCATGGTCATTGATACTCGTCAGTTCAATGCCAACCCTAAACTTGGTGTTAAATGTGTGGACGCGTGTCACAAAATGCACAACGTTCCTGAGTTTCCCAAAGGCGATAAGAATGAGATCAAATGGATTTGGCTCACTAATCACGAAAACGCCTTCCCTGAACATAGCCAACAATTTAAAGATAAAGACACGGCAGATAATAAGGTATTGGTGACTTGCAACCATTGCGAAAATCCACCTTGTGTTCGTGCTTGTCCCACCAAGGCTACCTTTAAAAATAAAGACGGCATCGTTATGATGGATTTCCATCGTTGCATTGGTTGTCGTTTTTGTATGGCAGCTTGCCCTTATGGTGCTAGAAGTTTTAACTGGTTGGAACCAAAAACTATCTTGCCTACACCCACCAACCCTGATTATCCACGAAGGATGCGCGGTGTTGTTGAGAAATGTAATTTCTGTGCTGATCGTCTCGCCTTGGGAGAGAAACCTGCATGTGTTGCAGCGGCCGGTCATTCCGGTGCTATGATTTTTGGTGATTTGAACGATCCTAATTCCGAAATCAGAAAGGTTCTCAAAGAAAACTTTACGATCCAACGCAAACCTTCTTTAGGGACTAACCCTTCAGTTTTTTATATCGTATGAGGTAGCCATGTTTGAAAAAGCGCTTAAAGGAAATACGAATTATAGGATATGGCTCGCCATACTCGGCGTGTTCATGGCCATTGGTGGATTGTGCTATATCCATCAATTTAATACCGGTCTTGGAACCACAGGTATGGGAAGGGACATTTCTTGGGGTCTTTATATCTCCCAATTCACCTTTTTAGTCGGTGTTGCGGCTGGAGGTGTAATGCTGGTCCTTCCCTATTATATTCATAATTATAAAGCATTTGGTAAGATAACCATTCTAGGTGAGTTTCTAGCTATTGCAGCTCTTCTCATGTGTCTGATGTTTATCATGGCGGATTTGGGACAACCCATTCGTGCGCTAAATGTTATGTTGCATCCGACACCCCATTCCATGCTCTTTTGGGACATGATCGTGCTCAATGGATATCTTTTCTTAAATATCCTCTGTGGCTGGGTTATTCTCACTGCTGAGCGTAAGGGTGTTAAACCACCGAAATGGATTTATATATTCGTATATACTTCCATTCCGTTCGCCATTTCTATTCATACTGTTACCGCTATGCTTTATTGCGGTTTGCCCGGAAGGCATTTTTGGCTTTCTGCCATTATCGCACCGCGCTTCCTTGCGTCAGCATTCGCCGCTGGACCGGCTTTGATTGTTTTCATTGCTTTGATTCTGAAAAGAGTGGCCAATTTTGATGCCGGTAAAGAGGCACTTAATAAGATGGTAACTATTATTCTTTATGCCGCTCTTATTAATGCATTCTTTGTTGGACTGGAATTTTTTGTAGGTTACTATTCCAATATTCCTGGCCATATGCATACTCTTCAATACCTGTTCTTTGGTCTTGAACATCACGGACATATGTATAATAATCTTGTACCGTTTATGTGGGGCTTTGTTGTCCTCTGTATTGGTGGTATCATTTTGCTGGCCATCCCATACACAAGAAAACAAAACGAGTTTACCCTCGGTCTTGGTTGTTTAATGATTTTTATCGCCCTATGGCTTGATAAAGGTATTGGTTTTGTACTGGGTGGGTTTGTACCCAATCCCCTCCATGAAATCGTTGAGTACACTCCGAGCCTCAATGAAATCATGATAACCATCGGCGTATGGAGCACGGGGTTTTTCATCCTCACCATTCTCTATAAAATAGCCGTTGGAGTTGAACACGAAATAGAGAATTAAACTCTTTTCGTATATCGGCTGATGATGCAGTACATAAGAAAAGCCCGGGACCTTTAGGTTCGGGGCTTTTCTTTGATTTTGCTAATGTTGTATCTGCACAAAAATACCTAAATATTTTCTTGATAGGTTCTGTGGTATGGAGGATAAACAAACCAATAATAGACGTATTCTACTGATTTATTTTTCTCTTAGCAGTCAAACCAAAAACTTGGTTCATGCTCTTATGGACGGACTACGGGAACAGCAGGTTGAAGTCTTAGAAGAACGTCTTGAGCCTGATGAAACTCTGCGTTTTCCCATCGGCTCCATCACTGCCACTGTTTCCATAATGCTCCAGACTTTTTTTCGCAAACGAGTAAAAATCAAACCTGTTTCCCAGCACTGTTTTAATCATTTTGATTTTATTATCCTTGCTGGTCCCACTTGGTCATATAATCCCAGTGGTGCTGTTCTTTCACTTCTAGATCGGGATGGAGCGAAGCTTTTTAACGGTAAGGTGGTACTACCTCTTATCTCCTGTCGTGGATATTGGCGAATGCACTGGTATGGTCTTAAAAGGCTACTGAAAAAAAATGGTGCTTCACTTCTTAATCCTATTATTTTCTCTCACCCTACATCCGAGCCTTGGCGTACCATTGGTGTGTTTTTAAAGTTGGCTGGTAAAACACCAGAGAAAAACTCATTTATCTCTAGGTATTACCGTAAATACGGACATAATAGAAAGCAAATTAAAGAGGCTCACCATTTTGGGACAATGATCGGTGATGCTCTAAACAGGGATTTAGATTTAAATACTCTGGACTTTAAGACTAAAATAGCTCTTCCTTGAGATTGATATTTAGTCCCGTTACCCGTTTTGCCCATTTTCTTTATTCCATTTCGAGTAAGGATTTTCCACTAATTGCACATTGTAATAGCGCGGGTCTCCGGTGACCTCAGTTTCCACCCAATCAGGTAGAATAATGGGTTGATCCTCGCTCTGTAATTCTATTTCAGCCAACACTAATCCCTTATTTTCTCCCAGAAACTCATCTATTATCCATATTGCTCCAGTCACGGTAATTTGGTAGCGTATCTTTTCAATCAAGGGTTGAACACAAAGAGTATGTAAAATTTCATGGGCTTCAGTTTTTGGAATTTCATACTCATATTCCGGTTTCGAGAAATTTTTAGTTTTTCCCTTGATGGTCAGGAACCCCTGCTTTCCCATAATTCTGACCCGAGTAGTTACCCCTTTGCCGGTGCAAAGATATCCTTGTACACAATGTTTTCCGCGGGGTTTTCTCGGTAATCTTTGAGTGTTAATTAAAAATTTTCTCTCTATTTCCATATGCATAGTGCAATTGATCCTTTACATAGTTGGATGTAGCAGGTCACAGTTCCCACATATTTAAGCTGTTGTCGTTGTTCGTTATAACTCATCTATGGGGCGCGGTGGCGTGAGGCTCTTTGTGACTACTTAGCGTTGGACGATGGTATTGATTGGACTATTTCTGGGGTATGAACAACAATCATCGGACGATTGGAATTCTGCACCACGCTGGTGGCGAGGCAACCGAAAAACATTCTTTTTAGTCCGTAGTGTTTTGGTGCAGCCATAATGGTTAAATCATGATATTTGCTTTCCTTTAAAATGGATTCCAAGCGAGATTCCACTAACTCCACTCGATGATCGGTTTGAATATCAAAAAATCTATCTTCCCGCCATTGTTTGAGCTCCAGTTCAGCATTGATCAGTTCCTGTCTTGAACCGTCAGAATGTAAAAGTTGATAAAAATAGATCCTGGGGTGACAGGCGGTGATAAGTGATTCTATTATCGGGAACAGTTCTGTGAGTTCATGAGGATGAATAAATGGTATTAGGATTCGGTCAAAAGCGACAGTGCCTGCAAAATGCACGGCAATTATTGGGCACATGACATTTGCTGAAACTCGTTCTAATACTCGTTGAAAAGAAAACATGTTGCGTCCTACCGGGTAGCCCAACACTACAACATGTGCATGATTATATTCCACTGCCGATACCAAGCCTGCTGCCGGTGAATCAAAAAGTACTTCGGTTCTAAGTTGATAACCAAGACTGTGAACTTCATCAATTTCTGGTAGAAAAAGCGCGTTAAGTTCTTCTTTTGAAAAGCGTGCTTTCTCCTCGGGATCAAGAACTCTTACCGCTAATGGTGTGGCATGATAGTGGTGAGCTAAAATGGTGGCGATTCGCGCCAAGCCGCGTACTGTTGCATAGTGGTAGGCTCCGAAAACAACTTCTCCTTTGCTATTGGCAACGGGGTGGAATTTGTCTTCAAGCCAGGGTGCCAAAGAAATACCTTCCGGACTGCGTAGCCAAAGATCACAGGCTTTATCGGTGAGCCCTTTGCATTCTGGGCGGGAATCCTGCGTGTTTTTTGTTTCGCCCGCATGTTGTAAGGCATGACGGGCTAACAGCGGACCGATTAATTCTGAAAGGACAACTCCGGCTAGGACCACCGGCGTAATGATGTTGGCCCATGGTTTTAATAGGGGATCCCCACTGATTATAAAAGTAAGGCCGATAGCTACCCCGGCTTGAGGGATTAATGCCAGGCCGAGGTAATTGCGTACTAGAGGTTGAGCCTTGGAGATTACTCCACCCAGCCAGGTGCCGCCGTATTTACCGATGATCCGCGATCCAAAGTAAACCAGGCCAATCCAGCCCGCTATATTTAAGGATGCAATATCAAGATGTACTCCAGCCAGGGTAAAAAATAAGACATAAATCGGCGGTTCAAAGGAGTTGATGGTGCGAAAGAGACGTACATCGCGCTCATCACGGTTGATAATGGTAAACCCGGCAGCCATTCCGGCCAACAAGGAGGAGAGATGAAGTAATCGTGTGACCTCGCCGCATAAAAGTAAAATAGCTAATCCACCGGTTAGCATTTCTCCACGGTTACGTAGTTTATGGAGGAGGATATCGATTATGAAACCAGCGGAGATACCCATGGCCAATGAAAGTATTATTTCTCGAACACAGATGAAAACGGCTTCCCAGTATGTCCCCCCGCTGGAACCGACAATCTGGTGAGCAACGGAAACAGCCATGCCGAACATCATAATAGCGATCCCGTCATCTACCGCGACCACTGCCATTAATGTAGAGGTTAACACCCCTCGAGCTCCAAGTTCTCGAACCACGTGTAAAATAGCGGCTGGTGCTGTTGCCACAGCCACGGCACCGAGTAATAGGGAAAGGACCAAGCTATCGGAAAACTGGGTACCGTATCCACCCGTAAGGGCGGCGGTAAATAGTACTGCACAAAAAACACAAATAAAGGCACCGATAGCCTGGACAATGCTTATATAGCCCACATCTTTTGCAACACCGCCCAGTCTTCGGATTTCAATATGTTCACCTATGCCGAAGGCAATAAGCATAAGGGCAATTTGGGTAAAATGATCCAGTTGATTACCGACGGTATCAAATGTCAGGATCCCAAGCCAAGAAGGTCCCATGGCAAGCCCCGCCAAAATGTATCCGGTTACCGAAGGTAGGCGGATGAGTTGGGCAATTTTGGCAAATAATAATCCTACACCGAGCAGTAAGGCTATGCCCAAAGTGGTTTCCATATATATTTCCAATTGGTTATGTTGTGGTGGTGCATGGTTTGGTATTGATGGAAAAGATTTATTAATTGATCTTTGTTAATTTCAGAATAACCTGAAATGGGTTTTCGTTAACCTTAAAAACTGTCAATTGCTTGTGCTGTGTGAAAAAAGAAAAAGCCGTCATGTTATAGAAAAAAGCACATTATGACGGGTCATTGCTTGGAGAGAGAGGTTGTGAATGCGGAATAACTAAATATATATTGAATTATTATATAGTTATTATTGTTCGCGACCTTAATAGCAGGAGAGTGGTAGATTCTTTAGAAGAATTTTCGATGTGGTTACAACTTCCTAAATTTAAGGCGGTTGCTCTTGCCCGCATAGAAGGGGCTATAGCGAGCAGAGGCAACTGTATAAATCTGAGGTACCAGTGGCTACTTACTATCTTGCGTAAATATAATTAAGTTAGTTGTAAACCCTTTGACCAGCATCGAATTTTCCGTTAATGAAATACTTTTACTTATTTTTATTATTTTCTGTTTCTGAGGCAGAGACCGAAATCTCATCTTTAATTTTTTCCATAATTTTAGGACCGACCCCCTTGACTTTTGTCAAATCTTCTCCAAATTTGAATGGACCGTTTTTTTCCCGGTAATCAACGATTGCCTGCGCCTTTGCTGGGCCGATTCCCTTTAATGTGCTAAGTTCATCTACATTAGCTGTGTTAACATTTACTTGTGCAAATGCCGTAGACACCATTAAGAGCAGTAGTAGAAAAGATAAATAGAACTTATTCATAATAATCTCCTTTTAACATGTTGTTGTTATGGAAAATTCAATTATCTATTCTTATAAACTTGAACAATAGATAAAGTCAACTTTTAATCGTGATATTTTGCTGGAAAATCTAATGGTTATATAGTATCGATTACTATTTTTATCTAGCGTGGGTCTTGGGTTGTTTATTTGGTAACCGTTTAGTAGGGTTGCTGATATGGGAAAATAGGATGTCGAGTTGTTGTAATCGTAAATAGATCAGTCACATGGCATGTAGCTGTGATGTTACTTGGAGCTTATTCCAATTGGTGCTTTTTTAAGGTAACTAGCATATAGTATGAGAATAGATAGGACTGTTTTTGAGTATCTGGTAACAGGGTTTGTAACCAACTGAATTAAGACATTGCTATCTAATAAGAGGTTACAGCTGCTAATTTTAATGCAGTTACCTGTGTTTTTAGTTGTTAGGAGTGCAGGGGAGATAAATTAATTAAATTTATTTGCCTATTTTTGCGAAATTCATAACCTTTAAGAGATAAGCTATATTTTAATGCAACATTCATTTTCCCGGCCCGAAAAGGGGGGAGATCATTCAGAGAGTTTGGTTGTTCATTTTAGGCGTGCTGAACAGCTCCGCAAGGAGGCGATAGATTGTGTATCCCTTGATCTTAACATTCGTCAACTATGTGATTTAGAACTTCTCCTCAATAGGGCTTATTATCCCCTAACCGGATTTTTAACCAAAGATGATTATCAATCCGTGCTCAGTGATATGTGCTTGAAGGATAATACGGTCTGGCCTATTCCCATTTGTTTGGATCTCCCAGAAAAACTTGCCAGCACCTTGCAGGTTGGTCAACGTGTTTCCTTAAATGATCAGGAGGGGTTTCTACTGGCGCAGCTTACTGTCGAAGAAGTGTGGAGACCTGACAAAACTCTGGAGGCGAAACATGTCTACGGTACTGCTGATCCAGAACTTCATCCCGGTGTTAAATATCTCTATGAAGAGGTTGAAGATTGGTACGTCGGTGGCACTGTTCAGGGATTGACCCTGCCTATTCACTACGATTTTAGGGAATATCGATTAACTCCGGCTGAGGCTAATCGCCGTTTTACTCAATATGGTTGGCGGCGGGTACTTGGATTTCATACCAGGGAATATTTACACTGTGCTCATCGTTGTATGGTGCTTGCCGCTGCTAGGGAGGTTGGAGCTGCGGTTTTTCTTCATCCTGTAGTGGGCTTGGAGCATCCGGGCAATATGGATCATTACACTCATGTTTATTGCTATCAGGAAATAACAAAATATTTTCCTAAAAATATGATCGCTTTGGGCATAACTCCGCTTGCTGATCGTAATGCAGGCCCTAGGGAAGCACTCCTTCATTCTATTATCCGAAAAAATTATGGTTGTAGTCATTTTATGGTGGCTGAGGACCATGGTGATCCTTTTGCCGGTTCAGGGAATAAACTTTTTTATCCCAGAAAGGCAGCCCAGCAGTTGGTGAAGGAATTGGGTGAGCAAATTGGCATTGAAATGGTTCCTGAGCAACCCATGGGTTATGTAGAGGAAAAAGATCAATATGTGTTTCTTAAAGACGTGCAAGATGAAATTGTAAAAAATATTTCATCCGAGGAGCTTAAAAAAAGACTTGAATGGGATTTGGAAATTCCTAGCTGGTTTTCCTATCCCGAGGTGGTAAATGAACTGCATAGAGCTTTTCCTCCTCGATACCAGCAAGGATTTACCGTTTTTCTTTCCGGTTTGTCTGGGTCGGGCAAGTCAACTATTGCCAAAGTTCTCATGGTAAAATTTATGGAAATGCGGGGACGCCCGGTGACTTTGCTCGATGGAGATATTGTGCGAAAAAATCTTTCATCGGAGCTTAATTTTTCCAAGGAACATCGTAATCTCAATGTCACGAGAATAGGGTATGTGGCTAGTGAAATTACTAAAAATGGCGGCATTGCTCTTTGTGCACCCATTGCGCCTTATGAGGAGTCCAGGCAAGAAAATAGGCGACTTATTAGTCGATATGGAGGCTATGTAGAGGTACATGTTTCAACTCCTCTGGAAGTGTGTGAGCAGCGGGATCGAAAAGGGCTTTATGCTAAAGCCAGGGCTGGCCTGATAAAGGGAGTTACCGGAGTGTCCGATCCCTATATTCCACCCTCGAAACCGGAACTATCAATAGATACTTCAACCATGACACCTGCCGAGGCAGTACAGGAGATATTGCTTTATCTTGAAGAACAAGGCTACATTAGATAGGTCGTAATCATTATGAGTAGGTTGGGGATCAAACTTACGCTTCTTGTAATTTTGGCCTGTTCGCCGTTTTTTTTCGTAGGTGGGCCAGGATATCATTCGACCCGTTCTTTTCAGGCCGTGTGGGATTTGGGACATATTGTTATTTTTACCCTTATTACCCTGGTTATTGTTACTTATCAGAGTCGGT
>JAOTSI010000006.1 GCA_029865005.1 Desulfobulbaceae bacterium | reverse complement strand
GACGGAAAAATGCTGAGTTTTATGAAAGCATTTAAGACGCTAAGACGTTATGTGGCTGATTTAAAATTCTTTTTTGAGAATAATGAAGAGTCGTTGTCAACATATTTGCTCGAGTTTTATGAAATAAGTCGCGATAAGCACTTGCTTGAAACAAGAGGCAAGCAAGAACGATCTATGGAGTTGCTTGTGGAATCGCTACTCATGGCAGCATCTCCCTGCCAGGAGGAAACCATGTATCAATAATCTTGGAAAATCGATTGGTTTGGGCCTTAGCCTGACGGCTATGGGGTGAGTCCGTCGGTTTGCGAGGATGATAAACTGCAGTTGTATTTTGACATGGAGCAGGATACCCCATGGGGATAATGGTGCATATTTCAGGAAAACATCACCACAACTGGTTAGATTAACAATCAAAGACAGGCAAAGAGTCCCGAGGAACGTTATTTATTGAATATATAACAATTCATCTGCTGCATATAAATAACAATCTCGAACATTAAGCAATGATATTATCAAAGGCCGCCGTCGGTCATTAGGCAGCTTTATTAAGTAGCTGGATACTTATCATAACCTCGCAAAACATTCTCATGAAATCTACAGAAGTGTATTGAAAGCTTTAGTAGAAATAAGTAAAATCCAGCTTGACTAAGAGTAAATTCTTTTTTCTTATCATTTTTTTTATTAAAATAATGAGCTGGTAGTGTATGAAGGTCATCCAACACGGCGATGTGCTCTGACTCTAATCCACCCCCCTTGGGAAGGTAGAATAACGAAGTAACCTTTTGCTGCTTAATTGAGCTGATTTTCGATAAAAGTTTTTCAGGATCAATTCCGCGTTGAACAAGTAAGCCCTCATATAAGGAAAGTGGGATGATCGGCGCAAATACAATATGCGCTGGAATGTCTCTCGGGTTGTCCGGGCTAATGTCGCAGCTATTGCTTAAGATAATTCCTTTTATGGATTTTCGTTCCGCCGTCTGTAAATTAATTATGTCAAGACTGTTCCAGCCATCTCCTTGCAGCATTTCACCTTGGTAGTTTGATGTATAATAATTCATCTTCCAAGGAAAACCCTCAAGAGCTTTAACAAGCCCATCTTTGGCTTCCTGAGTCAAGTAATACGGGATATGTTCTTTAATATCCTCTAACGTGATACTCATAAATAAGTTAACTCTGATATAAATCCCAAATATTTTCAAATAGAACCTGCTCAAATTCAGATCCAAGAGGTTCTTGATCTGAAGACAGTTTTGAAAAAAAGCTTGTGACAATAGTTCCGACTTCCACTTCGGTAGACGCTGGAGAATATCCAGTCTGGAAATTTCCGCCTGGCTCGTATGTCGGAGAGGTTCCGTCAGAGAGAAGAGCGTAATTTTTGCTTGCTGTGAAAGGCTGATGAGTCAACGATAGCGTATCATTGTGAGCTGGCGACAAAAAGGTACTAGCCAATATGCCAGATATTATCACAGTAGAGAATGTCTGTACTATCTGTTTAGTTTGATAATTATTCATATTCTGGCTCCAGCTTCATAAGTGTCTGTTCAGTAATGCAATCGAAAAATGTCTCTTTGTTTACAAAATGGATATGCTCAAGTGCTTGATCAAGCTCATCCTCTAGTTGTTCAATAGAAATATCATCAGTGTTTTTTATAGTGTCAATATCAACCAGAACCCCTTCAAGTCCGGCCTTGTCCGGCATATTGACTTTCGCTCCAGAGATAATCTGGACAATATTAACAATTTCTTCATCAACAGGAATCTCCATCCTTACTTGATAAGACTCCCCGGTTAGATTATGGCTACCGATTTTCAACGATAAATTAGCCAAGCTGACCTGCTCTACAGAATCGCTAGACTGGATTAAATCCACATATTTGATTGAATAACGTACAACTTTATTAACTAACGTACTGTTCTTTAATACCCCAATCGTTTTAATAATTATTGCTTTGAATTCATTCCACCCTTTATAAGGCAAACTACAAGCTACAGCCACACTATGATCACCAATCAGAATACTATAATTTTGCAAACGAATACGGACAAGCGGGGCGTGCTGTAACTTAGGATCGCTTTTTCGTATCACTTCAGGTATTTCAAACTGTGGAAGTCGTTCTAGTTTCTTTTCTCCATCAAATTCCGAAAATATAATTCCCGGCAGTATGTTTGATACCGGAAGGTGGGCACTAAACCGGCACTCAAAAACTGCATCTAATAATGGTTCGTTGCGAAGTCTTTTTGGAAGTGTCGTAGTCATCTTTTTATCAGAAAACCTGTTTGATTGTCTCGAACCTTAGCAGGCAAGTATATTTTTGCCCTGCTACAGCTCTTAATTATCTGCCTTTAACATAAATTCCTCTTTGCAATCTTTATTTTACTCACATACCTCTCTCCTTTCAATCTTTTTTTCACCTCGCTGAACCTGGGAAACGCTAATAGCCTGTGTGCTATATTCCTCTCAGACAAAGAGCAGAAAACCATACCGCAATGACTAAAAGCTACAGGTCATATCCTCTCTCACTCCCAGTCCCCAACCAGTAAAAACGCTCCCCAGTAGCCGGGATGGGGGAAGCGGTTGCGGACGTGGAGCATGGCGGAGCGGAGGGAGTCGGCTTTGTTGTTGGTGGCGTAGTTGCGGTAGAAGTGTTTCATGAGGACGGCGGTGGAGATGTCGGAGACTCGCCACATGGAGGAGATGACTGCGTGGGTGCCGGCGTAGAGGAAGGCGCGGTTGAAGCCGATGACGTCGTCGCCGCCGGTTACTTTGCCTAGGCCGCTTTGGCAGGCAGAGAGTACTACCAGGTCGGCGTTGATTTCTAGGCCGAAGACTTCGGTGGCTTCCAGTTTGCCGTCGGCTTGTTGGTCTTTGGTTAGGCGGACGGCGGAGAAGAGTGGGTTGATGGGGTTGAACTCGCCGTGGGAGGCTAGGTGGATTATGCCGTAGTCTTTGATATGGTTGGTTACCCAGCTCTCTGTGGCTTTGTTGCCGCTGAGCATGGTGATATCGGGAAAGTTATAGCCTATGGTGGCTACCTCGTGTTGGGCAAAGGGTAGTTCCAAGCCGGGGTTGTTGAGATCGGGATTGCCGATGGCTAGGACGCGGACATTTTTCTCGGTTCCTCTTCTTTTGATGGTATAGCCGTAGACTGCGGCGCTTGGGAGATAGAAGAGGGGATATTGTTCGATGAGATAACCGGTTTCGTCCTCCAGGGTGGCAAAGGATAGATAGTGGAGCGGTCCGTGGGGCACGATGCCCAGTCTTTTGAAGGGTTGCAGTTTTGGTTTGAGTGGCCCGATTAGTAAGCTATAAAGATCTGTTGCGGTTTTACGTACCGGTTCCAGGTTTTGCAGGCCGCGTCGATATTCTAAGATGGTTTGGCCCATTGCTTGGCGATCTACGGGAATGCGGAAGAGTTGGATATCCTCGCGGCTTACCAGCCAGCAGTAAAGCTCATCTTTTGTTAGGTAATAGGTGAGTAGAGCGGTGTCTGGGTCGAGCAGGGCTCGGATATCGGCGGGGGCTAGCGGATCAACGGTGATCATCCCTGCCAGTTCCGGATTTTTGGCTTGGATTTCGAGCATCAGGTCACGGTATTGATCACGGAGTTTTTGCAGGGCTTGGTCGTAGACTTGACGCTCCTGCTCATTAGCGGCGTGGGCGCTTAGTTGTTCATGTTCCTCAATCCCGGCTCGCAGTTGTTTTTGCTGTTCATAAAGTTCCTGATCCACTGAACCGCTTAGGTTTAAGCGTTGATTCCCCAGGAGATCGATGAGGTTACGAGCTCGGGATCGTTCCGCCACCCGAAAGGCTTCCTCTACTTCCCCTTCCCCAACCAGCAGGGAGACCAGGTCTTCGTAGACTGCCATTTTATTGCCTAGAAAACCTTCTTTTAGTTGGTTAACTTTGATGTCGGCTCGCATGGTTTCTATTACTATTAGGGCCTGTTCCAGCATGGTTCGGGCCTCGATGTTTCGCTCTTCTTTGAGCAGTAGACGGGCTAGGCCGTGGAGGGCGCGCCATTGGGTTTCGCGCAGCACCATGTCTTTGGCGAGCTGCAAGGCTGCCTCGTAGGCTTGCCGGGCCTCGGGATATTGCCCCAGGGCTTCATAGGTGGCTCCTAAGGCCAGTCTTACTTTGGCTTGATTTATTTTATTGCCGATTTCCTCCGTTATGGGGAGGGCTTCCTGCAAGAGGGGCAAAGCCTTATCCGGTGCACCCATCATCAGGTGAGTGAGGGCGATATTGCGCAGGTCATAAGCGATGGCCCAACGGGAACCAAGCTGTCGATCGATGGTTAGAGCTTGGTGGAGGGTTTCCAGGGCCGGTTGGAATCGTCCCATTTCACGAAGTACCAGCCCCTGATTATTTAAGGTGGTGGCGACTTCATCTCGCCGTGCATTTAGGGTTCGGGCAAGCTCCAGCCCCTCTTCCAGCTCCCGCAAGGCCCGTTCATGGTCACCCAAGGTCCACCAGATTAGGCCGATGGTGTTCTTGGCCTGTACCCTTTCCAGCAGCCACCCGTGTTTTTCCGCCAAGGTCGCGACCTCACCGGTTAAGTTAAAGGCGTCTTGATAACTGCCCTGGAACCAAGCATTGTTGGCCTGTTCCATTCGAACATTGGCCCACAAGCGGATCTCAGCCGGGTCATCCTTTACCAGGGCAAGGGCCTGCTCATAGAGTTCTTCTGCTCCGGGAAAATTGCCCAGCAAGCGGTTGCAACGTCCCATATCGAGCAGAGCCTGGGCCATGGAAGCCGACTCCCCGATATCGCGATAAATTGCCAGGGATTCGGCGTAGTTTTTCTTAGCTTCGGCATAAAGACTGAGGCGCAGGTCATAGACCCGGCCGATATTGGTGTATTGGCGGGCCAGTAATTCATCGGCCAGCATTTTATCGCTTAAAACGGCGGCGGCCCGATAGCGTTCCAGGGCACGATGGTATTGAACATCGTTTTCCAACACCAGACCCAAGTCGGCCAGCACCCCAATCTGCTGCGCACCCAGCTCCAACCCGGCGGTGATGTCAAGGGCCTCTTCCAGCAAGGGGGCGGCTTGGTCATATTGCTCGCGAGCTGCTTGGAGCAAGCCAAGCTTATTTAAGACCTCGGCGTGGGCTTCGCTGTCGGGAGCCGTTGCCTCAGTTACCCGTAATAAGTTTTCGCCAAAATATACCGCCCGGTCCAGACGACCAAGGAGATAAGCGCTTTCACGAGAATATTTATAGAGATTGGGCAGATAACCAGCAAGAGTCGGGGTCCGCTCAGCTACCTGTAAACCGTTTTCAAAGGCGAGCAAGGCGGTTTCATAACGTCCCTGTTTGTAGGCGTTTACCCCTTCCTTGACATATGCGCCGAAACGGGTGCGGCCAAGGGTTTCCATCTGGGCCGGGCTCAGGCCGGGAAAACCGAGGAGTCTCCAACCGGCTATGGTTTCATCGGAAGCACCGCTCTCGTCCAATGCGTCAAAGACGGACAAAGATGCATAGGAGTCGAGCAAACGGTTGATATGGGCGTCGGGTTCTTCCCCGCCCTGCCCTATGAGCATGGTGGGCACGCCCAACAGGCTGAAAAAATGACCGAGCAGATACCCATCTGCAGTTGGGACATCAGTTGCCAATACCAGCGAGACATTGGAAAGCTTACCCGCCAAGTGTCCGGCAGATAAAAGGGCTCCCTGATATTGCAGTCCAAGCATGGGGGTGGGACGTTCGCCTGGTCGAGTGGGGATGGTTTGGGAACTATGAACCGAATCATTTAGAATCAAGGTGTTAACATTGGCCAATGCAGCCAACAAACCTGCAATGGAGCTATCCGCCCCGATGCTCAGGTTGGTAAAATCCGGCGGGATGGCTGCCCTGCTTGACAGCTCGGGGATGGCCAAGATGGTATTCTTAAATGGTTTCGCCGCTGCCTTGACTCGCAGAAAGTGGGCACTGTTAAGTGCTACCGGACCTGGGAGTGTAAAGGGTGGCGGGTTCTCGCTGACAAAGGTGAGTTCCAGATTGGGCCAAGAGGACGGTCCTACGGCAGGAACAAAGGTCTTAATCTGGAGTTCATCCATGGTCACGATAAATGCGGTCCAGAGATTTTTCGTCTTGCTCTCAGGCCCGGTTCCCTGGGGATACAGACGGATCAGGGCTTGTTCTGGCTCCAAATTATCCATGACATCCATCAACTCCACCAGTCGGGGTTGAAAAATGGCCAAGACGTTTAGCTCGCCTGAGGGCCATGATAAACGGGCCTGGTCCAGACTTTTACTATATTTTTGCAGTAAATGGGCAAGCTGCTTACGGGTCTCGTTTCGTTTGGTATCAGATCCGGCCTGCACAGCCTGCTCCGACGCCTCTTCAACCTGCACTGCCAGCCCAGCTATGAGCAGTAACATGTTTTGGGTCGTTTCAGACTCCGCAAGCAGGGCAAATTCCGGCAGATTTTGTCGCTCATCCCCTAGGGTGGCGGCCAACAGATCTTCTTCGCTTTTGAGCCTGGTTTGGAGGTATTTTCGTTGCTCCTCTCCAGCTCCAGCCAATTGATTCTTCAGCTCTTCAATGGTTTGCAGGCGGGGAGTGATGCGGCCCAGCAGCTCTTTTTCCTGCTCTCCTAAGCGGCCGAGCAGCAAGGGTGCAAGTCGCCCTACCCGTTCATATTCACTAAGACGCTCCAGGAGGTTAAAAGCAGCCTCGTTCTTACCTTGGGCCAGATATTTATTGATCAGGGGGGCAAAGGCATGGCTTATCTCACCAGCTCCGCAACCTGATTCCAGGATGGTTAGGTTGGAGAGGCTCTCCAAAGCCTGATCAAAACGGCCTAGCTCTGCCAGTACACGCCATTTATAACGAGACAGAACACCTTGCTCTGCAGCCTTAAGGGCCGCCTCCAGGTGAGTTTGCAGCTGTTGGGGATCGCTCGTCAAAGAAGCTGCTTCGACACTGTTGAGGTGCAATGCGCAGAGCTGGGCAAAACCTGCCCGCTCAGATGGCGGATTTTCATTGAAAAGGGCCAGACCAGCCGCCAGATGGGTCGCGGCCTGTTGTTCGGCCTGGATAGCGAAAAGGGATTGATCGATTTGGGTATCAGGAGTGGATGCAAAGCGCTCGGCCAAGGCCAGATAATAGACCGCCAGGTTATTATATTGCTCAGCGAGCAGATTGCGCGAACCTGGTTGTTGTTTGGCTCGGATTAGTCGCCGGATAGCCCTATCGAGCTGCAGGAGGCGGGTAAATTTAGCGCTGAATTCCGTGGTAGCCGGGCTCCCCCCCTGCTCCTCTGTTAAACAAGCTGCCATATTTGCCACATTGAGCAGTGCGCTCATGGGGTTTTCCTGTTTCAGGGAGAGCTGGGCGGAACGTTCAAACTCCTTAAAAGCGGCCCCATATTTACGCAAGCCATGGTCAAGATGGGCTGCCCGGTGATAAAGCAAACCCACACCGTGTAGATTAGTTGGCTTTAGCTCAAGCTCCGGTGGGTAAGATTTCAGAGGCTCGGCCAGCATGGCACGTCCACTTGCCAAGTGGCCGAGTTCGGTTTCAATCCTGGCCAAAAAGGTTTGGGCCAAGCGCATTTCTTGTTCCAAGCTAAAGCCATATGCTGCTTGAGTACCTGTTTTTTCATCCACCGCAGCTTCCAGGCTCAGCCCGAGCAGGCCGCTCGATTGCTTTTTTTCCTTTTTAAGCGGCGTGGTGCCGTATTGTTCAAGCAGCTCCAGGGTGTGGCGAAAACCGGCTGCTGCCTGTTGTAAAAGCGCCCTTCGACCCTTCGAGCCTTGCTCGCCCGCTGCCATGTATAAACAATAGGCCATGGAGCGTTGATTGCGGGCCAGGTTTTGGGTCAGGCCAAGTTTTTCATTAAGGGCCAGAGTTTTGGCAAAGGCTTGCTCGGCAGCAAGGTACTGTTTGTTTTCCTGATGGGCCAGTCCCAGGCGATCAAGAAGTTCCACCCGCATTTCCAGGAGTCGGTGAGGTGCGTCCAAGGCTTGGCGTACCCGACTTACCAGGAATTGCAGATCGGCGCGTTGGGCGGCCCGGTTTGCGGTTATCCGGGGATAGAGCTTAGAGAGCAGGTCGAGTTGGGTTGCCAAAAGATTGGATATTTGATCGCGATAACTGTTCCAAGCCGGATCAGGTGGCGGACCGAAAGATTGATTGGTCAAACGAAAGAGCTCTCGATTAATTGCGGCCTGCTCTTCTGCCAGGGATTCCCAGGCGGCAGGGCCAGCGGCGGAATCAACACCACGCGCGGTTTCAGTTTTAATTATTTGACCAACTCGTTCGTTAATTTTACCGAACAGCTCGGACGGCCCAGCCGGGTCCATCCGTTCTTCAATGAGCTCCAAAGCCTTTTCATAGGCGGTGATGGGCTCTTGTGAACGGCCCAACTGAAAGGCTGCAGCTCCGAGACGGCGATAAAAAAGGATCTCGCTTTCAGCCACCCCAAAGGGAGCCTTGCTTGCCAGCCGCTGCTGATAAAACTCGAAACCATTACCGAACTGGTCGAGCAGGTAGTACATATTGCCGATATTGAGTTGCAGATCGGCCCGATTTTGCTCGGAGGTGTGGCCCAGTCCTAAAAAGTAGCCTTTTTGATACTCGGTTAGACCCTTTTCCAGCTGACCTTGTTCGCCGTAGACGGTTTCCTTGACCTCATGGATATAGCCCAAGGTTTGGTGAAAAAAGCTGATATCGCCCTGCTCCCCGATGGCTTGTTCCACAAGTTTCTGGGCCTCGGCCAGGTTTTTGCGACCTTGGGGGCTGCCTTCATCCAGATAAGTGAGTGATAAACCGGCACCATAGAGACTGACCGGATCATGGGAATTGCTCTTTGATCGGTTTTGATAGAGTTTAAGTAATGGGCTGATGGATTTCCTCGCCGCTGCGCACTTGATATAGCCACGATGGGCCGCCACCAGGGAGTAGTCACGGCGGATCAGGCCGAGAAAGATGTCGGCCGCTCCATTAACCTCTCCCAAACGATACAAGCGCTCCCCTGCTGCTAAGGAGCTGCGGAGAAAAGCTTGCAGGGCAAGGCGGTAGAAACGGTCTTCATGGGGTCGACCGGCCATTTCGGTTTCATAGAGATCTAGGGCCTGATGGAAACGTTCCTCTCGGTAGAGGATTTCGGCTAAGGCCAGTCTGGCTGCTCCGGTACGACTGTTGATTTGTTTGAAATCGGTTAGTACTCGCTGGTAGGCCGCCTTGGCCTGTTGCCATTCTCCTTTGGCATAATGGATATCACCGATACGGTTCCAGGCCGCCATGGCGAGACGTGGTAGGTTTTGGCCCTTAGAGGAGGCCAGTTGTTGGAGCTGCTGGCGTGTTTCCGGACCCACTACGGCGAGATCTTGGCCCACGGTTTGAGAGAGGATTTGTTCAACTGCTTGGTCGGCCCATTTTTCTTGTTTTGGATAATTTTCCACTATTTCGAGATAAAGGGGAGTTACATCGGCAAACTCTCCAGTGGCGGCCATAATCCCAGCGCGGTTGAAGCGGGCCTCTGCCAGGGTGGCAGATGACACACCGGGCATGGTTGCAACTTGCTCCAAGAGTTTAATGGCCTTTAGTTTTGAAGGACCATCTTGGGAAAGTTCGTTCAGTAGATTTGCCTGGTCTATGAAAACACGTGCTTCCACCTCTGGATCATTTGGATGGTTGCTGCCTAGCTTTTCTAAGGCGGCTAGGCCTGTTAAGAGCACTTGTTGGCATTCGGTTTTGTTTTCGCAGGTAGCGTACTGTTTTTTAGTGATTAATAGTTGAGATGCTATCTCGGCAAGAATGGCATGGGGCATAGCCTCGCGGTATTGTTGGCTTGTGGCTTGGTAGATGGAGATGGCTTGTTCATTAAACCCCATGTCTTTATAAAGACGGCCTATTGCTAGGGCAGATGGGGCGGCAAGAGTTTGTTCCTCTCCGAAGTGAGCTAGCACGCTGTAATGGCCGAGTAAGGCTAGATAGGGATCAGCCGGGATTAGTTTATCGAGCTCGGCGGCTAGAGTGATTTGGCCATCTGCTGTGCTTTGGATTGGTATTTCCCCTGCCAAGGGGAGTTTAAAGACATTGGCCGCCCCGCCTTGGCGGAGGGATAAAAAGATGAAACCATCTGTTGCAACATTGGGTTGCAGGGCAGAGTAGTTCGCCGAGGTGAGGGGGATTTGGTGAATAAGCCCTTCTTGATTGAAAAAAGCTTGATAGACGACGGCATTATCAGCTGTATTTACAATAGCATCCTTATTGGTATCCAGGCTAAAACGGTTGAAATAGATGGAGCGTCCGTCTGCTGACCAACTTGGATACATGTCGCGGGGGGTTCCGCTGGTAAGGGGTTGGATTTCCCAGCTGCTCAAATCTGCAATGAGGATATCGCCGTTGGGGTCATCACGACGGGAGACAAAGGCGCATTTCCTATTATCAGGCGAAATAACAGGAAAGGTGGCGTCAATGGCTATGGGAAGTAGACGGGGGGTTGGTTCTTTTTTGGAAAGGTCGACTATTAAAACTTGCCCCTTGGTGGAGCCTGCTTGGAAATGATGGAAGTAGAGGGTAGAGCTGTCCGGTCCGAAAGACGGGGCGGAGTCCTCGGTTTCACGACCGGTCAGGCGGCGTGGTTTTACATCTGGTTTGGAGAGATCGAGCAGATAGATATCACCCTTAACATCGTAACCGGTGGAGACATAGGCTACCCAACGCCCGTCATTGGAAATGGCGGGTGATCGATATTCTGAGAGGTTTCGGCCCAATAGTTTCGGCAAAGTAATTTTGGAAACGTCCAGGGTGCGCAGCCATAGTTCATTGAACCCTTGCTTACGGGCGGTATGCACCAGGAAACGGCCGTCACGGGAGATGGTCGCGTGGCCCACGGAATCGCTTTCAAAGGTGAGCTGTTGAGGCTCATTGATTGGAAGACGAGGTGGAGCTTGGCGCTGTTCATCACGTGAGCTGAAAAAATCCGATTCCACATCTTTATCGGCGAGAACAGAGGTCGCAGCTAAACAGAGGGCCAAGCAACAGGTGCTGATTAGAAGGAGGTATGATTTCATTTTTTCACCATCCAGGAACCATCCTCGTTTTGGATTTTATCACCGGGCAAGGATTTATCCGCCTGAATCTTAGCAAAAATTGTTTGCACCCTTGGGAGATCGTCCTTGGCGAGATTCTCATTTCGTTCAACCACCCGTTGCATCACCACTTGGCGGGCTCCATTAACTTCTGACACTACCTTTTCAAATTCGGCTATCTGGTAACGGCTTGCAAATTCGGTTAACTCCGGCGGAATTTCTTGTTGCTCAGAGGATTCTTTCTGCAGGCCAAAGGATTCCAGTAGGCCCTGATTATTCTCGCCCACCCATTGTAACTGTTTAAAAGCATCCACATCATCGGCGTGAAAAGAGAGGATCTGGATAGCCTCCACCGCATCCTGCTGCTCACCACTATGGGCCGGAGCGGAACTCACCCGCCCGTGCGGATCAACACCCCGCACCGAGGCCACCAACAACACCTCACTACTAAGACTATTATAGGAGCCCAGCACCTGGTTTTCCAAACTGGTCCGTTCACTGACCACCGTTACATCCACATCGGCCAGGGTGCAGGCTGAGAGGAGAAACACGGTTATTAGGAGTGAGGATGTTGTTTTACTTTGGAAATACATTAGGTTGTTCCTTATATATCTTTAAATTAGACAGGTAGACACGAGACATATCCCAACGGTCTTTTTCGGCGATACCAATAAAACTGATCTTGCCAAGCCAATAAAACGTACAGTATAATGTACCAAAAAAATAGCCAACAGGTGCCCTATGCGACGAATTAAAATAGACCAAGACATTCGCCCCATGTCCGAATTCCGTACTGGAATCGCTTCCTTTTTAAAACAAGTTCATGATACAAAAAGACCTTTAGTCATTACCCAGCACGGCAAAGGAGTTGCAGTACTCCTTGATGTAGTAGAATACGAGGCCATGCAAGACAAAATCGAACTTTTAGAAGACATCCATAAATCTCTGGCCCAAATTGATGCTGGAGACGGCCTTGACCACGATAAAGCGAAAACGACCATATTAAAACGGATAGGTAAATGAAAATCATCTGGTCGCCTCTCGCCATAGAAAAAACAACAGAAATCGCTGAATATATCGCTAAAGACAACCCTTCGGCTGCAACAAAATGGGTGGAAACCTTGTTTAAAAAGGTCACCTTATTAAACTCATCTCCCCAACAAGGACGAATTGTTCCGGAAACTCAACAAAAAGAAATTCGCGAATTAATATATGGAAATTATCGTATAATTTACCGATTAAAAAATAATACAATATCCATACTCACCATCCGACATGGCAAACAAATTCTACCATTAACTGAAATACCATAACAACTGAGAAACTCGGTAAAGATATATCAAACCATTTTACCTAATTCTATAAAAAACCAGGAAATATCATGACATTAGAACAACAAAGAGATCAGGCAATATATATTCTTAACGAGGATCTATCTAACTTATCAGTTCTTTATAAAGAATGTTTCCTCTCCATGGGAAGAGGGGCCTTACTTGTTTACGCAAAAACCATCATTGATGGAATATTCCCAGGCAAAATTGATTACCGTACCAAAAAACAGATGTTAGATGTATTTGACAAGCCTTCCGATCACGCTGATTTAAAGAAAATGATAGATAACTATAATCCCAAAAAAGAAGGCATTATGACCCTTATAACCGACTACTCAAACGCAACATATTACATAACCGTAAATTTAAAGTAAGACGTTTTGAGATCGTAAAAGACTGCACATTGTTCATAAAGATAACTTCACATCTAAATATTAACTTCGAATCGGTGGGGTGCAGTGCCTACCATACTGTATGGATAACCTAAGGGAAAACTCATTTACACCATAGGGAAACCAACTTAGTTATCGCTTTAACCTGACGGCTCTCTACATTTTCAACGCGTACGTATTGGCCGAACCTGTCCGTCCACCTCCAACACCAGGGTATCGGCCTGTAGGAGTTCAAGGCTGTTTTGCAGGGATGTTAGGCTTGCCAGGGCTTTGCGTAGTTCAGCTTCAATGGGTAAACCGGCGATATTGACCCGCTTGAGTTCGGGCAGGGCAATGATGACACCTGTAACCGTTACCTCACCGCGTAGGGATAAATTGCCGTTTTCTATATCCACCTGAATCCAGCGTGGTGAACCCAGTTCCACCATTTTTCGTTGCTTAATGATTGCCTCGTTGCTTTCGTAAGGATCTAGGCTATAAAGGATGCGAGAGAGCATTCTCTGTCCTATATGACTGATATGAACATGGACGTTAAGTTCTTCCAAAAGCTTGTCCGGCTCGGGGCTTAGCGGGGTCTGCACTTCCAGACGTCCTGACATTTCAGTATCACTGGATGGCAACTCAGCCAGTAAGTCCGGCAACATTCGTTCAGCATCAATACCGCTGAAGTCGACTTTCAAGCCAAGGCCATACTGTGCTTCTTGCTCAGACAGAGCCAGAGAGCATAGAATGGTGCCGCCCATCACATTTACCTGCAAATTATCGATTACCGGCAGTGAGTCGACGAATTTAAGATTCATGGCGAAATCGGTCACCTCAATCCGTGGCCCGTCGCCCATTAGACGCAAGGATTTAAGAACAAAGGTGGGGTTCTCTTGCTTAATATCCCTACGAAACCGCTCGGCAAAAGACGATGTATCGGGAGCTAATGTGGTCTCTGATAGTGCAGCAGCCAGCACTTCCAACGAAAGAGGAGCTTTAGATTTCGGATGGGTTTCCATAGCAACCGTACCGATTTGAAATTTTTTATCAAATCGAAAATCAGCGTCAAAGCCGCTAAGTTCCAACTTATCCCCCATGCTTATATTTAATTCATCAGCCTGCAAACTAAGATTTGAAGACACATCTTTACCTCCACGCATCTTCAGACCCATATCTACGGCCAACTTTCCCCCAAACCCCATGGTGGAAGTCACCGGCTGGGGAGCGCCAGGCTCCTTGGCCAATTCTACTTGATTTCTCATGACGACATTAAGTTTTTTAAATACATCACCCAAGCCTAGTGGTTGCTTACCACTCAACAAATCATCAATATTATCAAAGCGCAGGGAAAAAACCTGAGCCACACCAAAGGGGTCAACCTGAAGTTTTTCATGTAATTCAAAAAAATTAAAATCAGTCGTTGAACCCGAAAACTCCAAATTCAAGCCCAACTTCTCCGGCATATTTTCGCTAACCGGTAATTGCCGAATTTCGGGGAACTCTACCCGTCCACTGAAATCAAACCCCTTATCCGCCCCCCGTAACTCAAACAACAAGGGCTGGGGGGTATTGCCGCCACGCACCACCATTTGGCTATTATCGGACCCAGGTAAATCTAGCCCGATCTCTTTCAAATCCACTGCAAACCGCAAATGATCAACAAAAGAGAGATCTGCAAAACGTTGCAACGGCGCGAGTTCTTTATTTTGCAAATTTTGTAATTCATCCGGCATGGGCACCCTGCCCTTGGTGTCGCAGTTAAAAGCAATATCACCCATGGCGCTCAGGCCCGGAGGCAATAAAGATCCGGCCACAACGGTTACTTCCCCAAGGTTGATGTGACCCCCCAGCTCCGCCAAAAACTCTTTTGTCCCAAGCTCAGCCAAGGAACCTTGAAAATCAACCCCAAGCATCTCGCCCATCCGCAATTCAACACCGATCCCATGGACCTCGGTTTGTTGCACGTTACCTTCCGGCATAAAGAGCTTATCTAAATGAAGGTCAACCGCCAGGGAAGTGGTAAGCTGCGCCTTTTTGTCACCCCTCGGACCGGGCAAACCATCCACTATAATAGACGGAGCGCGCACCATCAGCTCACTGATGGTTAAAGCGGTATCACCGCCCTCCCCCAACAGGGTCTCCAAACGTATCTTTTCCGAAAACTTCTCCACTTCAAGTTGCCCGGGCAAGCTGAGCCCAGTGAGGGTCAAATCTTGTCCTCCAACCAGCTTGGCCCGTATACCATAAGGACTGAGGGGAGCTGGGGCCATATCCGAAGCTCGGACGCTAACATCGCTCAACGCCAGATTTTCAAAATATATTTCCTGCGCCCCCTCCATGCTAAAATCATCCACTCCCACGTGCAAACCCAGGCTAATATCGTTGGGGAAAAAATCATTAAGAGCTACTTCGAAATCCTCTAAATGCAGAGCAATCTCCTTCACGGCTATATCTTGTTCCCCTTGTTGCACTCCCACGGCGGGCAAAATCACAGCCAAACTTTCCAAACCAACCTCGGCCGGGCCACCACTCAAAGCACCGTTGAAACGAAAATCCGCCAGCTCCACAACCCCGCTTTGCTCTGCAGTGCCCAACGAAATACCCGGTGGGATCAACGGCGCGGCAAGAACCATGAGCTCGCCCAGGTCAAGATGCAACTCATCCAAGTCAAATTGCATTATTCGCTCCGTTTGCAAGGCAGAGATTGCCACCCGCCAATCAATATAACTTTTTTCCCCTATCTGAACCCGAGCCGTATCCACCCGCAGTTCATCCTTAGCCAGCTCAAGCAACACACTCTGACTTACTTGGATATTTAAAGGACCCACTGCAGCTTCAGGCAGCGGCGCTCCAGATGCCTGCAAACCAATAACATTAAAATCCAAATCAACATTGAGCAGTTGCTCAACTCGGCCCGATACTGCAAGGGCCACCGAAAAATCAGTATTCACTTGCGGAATAGCGGGCGGCGCTGCCTTAACCGCCATTTCACTACCGGTAAACAATAAATTGAGATCAATTGCCCCCCCGGACTCAACATCATATGCCCCATTGAACGAGAACTCTAATGTGCCCGCTACATCGGGCACATCAGTTGGCAAAAAAATATTAAACGAAGAAAGCAGATCCCCAACATCAACAATCACTTTACCATCTAAGCCTTGCACCGGGCCACCGGCCAGATCAATGCTGACCCCTGGTAAATGACCGTTTAGCTGAAGTTTGCTATTAAATGAACTCAAGCTATTATCTGCCCTAAAAAGCCCGGCCAGGGAAAGATTCAAGCTTATGGGCTCTAGCATTTCCTCATTACAGCTGAGATGGGGGGCTTGTATATCCAACTCCAAGGGTTCCCTTAATAATGACGGAACATCTAGATGCAAAGAAAAATCCTTCAAAGAAACCCGTCGATTTTGCACCTCATCAATCAATTGAAAGGAAATATCGTCAAAAAGCAGGTGAGCCCGAACATCCAGGGGTAGAATCAAAGGCACATCCTTGGTACGATCATCGGGTTTTTCTTCCAACTCGGACTTCTTCTTTTCCGGCCCGCCTAAACCAGCGAGTAATGTATCGATATTATTACGACCCTGGCCATCGGTAATCATCCGGCCCGCCAGACCGCTCACATCCACTTCCAAAGCGAGGGTACGGGAGAACAATTCCACCGGATCGTAAGACAAACGCAGTTTTTTCAGCCGTAACAGGGGAACATCACCAAAACGAGAATCCTCGGCGATCTCCAGATCAGATAGGCTAAGCCCATTCAGCCAACTCCACCGTAATTGTTTTAAGGTAACAGGTCGACCAACGGCTTTGGTTGCCGCGATTTCCAAGCGAGAAACAACCATTGGAGTAGAAACAAGGGTGGGTACGAGGAGTATAAATATAATTAGCAGAGCCAGGGCAAATGTGAGCCATGGTAGCAAGCGTCGCAAAAAACGAAGCAATATCTTTCCAACTCGCAAGATTCCAGGAGCCGAAAATAATGAAGGTGATTTATCTGGATAGGTTTTCATGAAGGATCGAAGAAGAGAGAACGTATTAAGATTTATGAGTTAAAAAAACTGATTTTCCAGATAAACGGTCCCAAGCGACAAGAAATAAAGCGCACCGAGGAAAAGATTCACTGAAATATCATTCTATCATATCATAATCTCAACTCTATTGCCGCAAACGTTCCACAGCCGATACCACTCCCTTGCTAAACTCTACCCGTGCCGTGACGTATTCAACTCCGTTTTCATGGTCAAGCCACACACCATGATATACTGTTCTTCCCTTACCGTAACGATCCACCATATAGATCGGAAAGCCCATGGAGTGAGGGTGAAAAAAGGTTTCGGTACGGGTATATTCCCATATGATAGTAACCCCTTCCTTGGTAGTACGGTTGAAAATTCGGGAAGGTGAACCCCAGGCTATTCCCACCATATGTTCGCTAAAACCGATATCAATATTGCCTTGCCGAACTTTCTCCTGCACTTCGGGACTAAAGGTGTTGAATAATAACTGATTATTGACAATTCGTCGATCACGTACCTGTTGCAGCGAAAAGCAACCAGCTAGGCTGAAGGCGGTTATTAATAATATGCTGCACCAGGTACATATTTTCATATCAAACTCCGCTCCAAGTGAAATGGTTACTGTGTTGGACCCTCACCCCATCGCTCAATATGGTAAGTTAAAAGAACTAGAGGGATTATTAGCCTTAATTTCGTACCTATCCAGTTCTCAATATTATTGATTTAAGACAGTCTGCACTTTAACCTGCCATGGACGAACTCCACCGAAACGATATTGTTAACTTTAGTGTTTCAAGGGAATCTCTCGGTTCAGCCGGGCACCCACAGGGGGGTGCCCCTACACAGTCCTCGGCAAGCAACAACAATTATATAGAACACCGGCCGACAGGAGATCATCCTGGGATTGGGCAATCACAAGGATCACCCCTACCCATGTATCCTGACTCACCTAAATTGGGAACAACCAACATAATTTTACCCAAATCGTGTAACATAAACTATTTGCACTTTTCCCTCAGACATATTTTAGAACAACACTCATCACCGTTTACACAATATTCCTTTTTATCCTTACAAGCACACGATGAATCATCTGTACAATTCGGGTCGTCACAATCATATAGATTATCACAATCATTATCTAATCCATCAGCGCAATAACCACTCTCGTTTATTAGAGGCGTACCGCAATCGTCTACACAGTCACATACACTTTCTGTGGAATCACAAACTCCATCACCGCACGCAGAGATTACTACCGCCTCCACCTTAACAAGCAATTCATTAGAATAATCAGAAAAAACAGTTCCGGAAAAGGCCTGAACCCGGTATTTATATGTTCCCGGTTCCACGACGTCATTGTACTGCGTTTCATTAGCGGATACAGCCTCCGGGAGACGAACAAAACTATATTTTCCCCGTATTTTTGTAGCACGTTCAACATAAATGCCTTGTTCATTATCGGCGGTATCAAACCAAAAAAGCGTTACAACATCTCCATTCACATCAGCAGTTAAGTTAAGAGGAGCATTAACCTGGTTAGGAGCACTCAACGTTACCACCTGACTTGTGATATCATTGGCCCCAAGGTCATCAGTTACAAAGAGGGTTACATTGAAGTCTCCCGGTACCAAATAGGTATGTATGGGATTTTGAAGATTTGAAAAGATATCGTCACCAAAATTCCAGTTCCAGCCCACTAAAACACCGTCAGAATCACTACTCTTATCAATAAAGGTGACAGTGAGATTATCCGTCTCATGGATAAATTCAGCAACAGGGGAGCTATTTGCTTGCATAAGATGACCAATGGCATCATCTGCCTTAATTAATCCGTAGCCGCTCTTATAATCAAATCCAACCCCTTCCATATCCACCGCCGTTGTTTCAAGAGAAGCATAGAGCTCAGGGACTGTAGCCTCACTCTTTGCCTCAAGCATGAGAGCTGCCACAGCAGCTGCATGAGGCGCAGCGGCGGAAGTACCAGAAAAATCAGGGATACCGTTATCATTTCTATCACTTGTTGGATAAAAAAAGGTAGTATCAACTCCATCAGGAGCAACAATTCCCGGCTTATTACGAATCATCGGATTTGCCAAGCGCTGCCCTGCCCCATCCATGAGAATTGGAGTCCCACCATGGGAAGAAAAATACTCCAACTGGGGCGGAGATCCAGGATCAAACGCAGGTGTTTGTGGATAATAAGCAGCACCTACTGCCTCTGCGCCAGCCGCATTGGCATGGCCGTATACTGTGGAACTGTTAGTGGCGTACTCATTCACTGTTATTGAACCAAAATGAACATATTTCATATAAGTAGGATAGGACGGGGTCCAACTATCATATCCACCACCGGGATCTGGTTCAAAAAAATAGCTGATCATTAAATTGAAATTATCAGTTGGTTGATCATTGCAGAACTGCAATAACTCCACCGGCTCCCCCCCCGCAACATTATCAGTATCACTTCTAGCAAGAATAGAGAGTCCGCTTTCATCACCCTGGACCAGATAGATATCAAGATCAACAAGAGAACCGTTCCCTCCCGCCAAAGAACCAAATGGTTGGTCCCATTGCAGACTAATAATGGCACACTCACCTGAGGCAACAGTGATATTTTGCAAATAATCTGTCCCGTTACCCGGATCAAAATCATGGAGTATTCCTACAAATCGTAATCCATAAAACCAATCTTCAATAATAAACGGCTCCCCGCTGGAGGTATAGGAGTATTCATAACTCTGGGCAGCCTGATTGCCTGCTGATGAAAAATATGCCACCCCATCCCCAACAACTTGATCCACTGCCTGTGCTATGATTCCATCCTGAAACATGGGTTCGGCGTAGTATTGTACATCATCCACAATGACATCGGCTCCAGCAGAAGCCAAACTGAGGATACCATCAGCAAAACCGGCCATACCGGTAAAAGCGGTGTTAAAACTCAACGATGCTGAGGGAGCAACATCATAAACAATCTGCAGCATGGCACGCCCCTCATCGCTACATGGTGCAGGTAGAAAACTTCCACAGTTGGCTGAATCATCCAGGACATTGACCATAGGTCCATCTGGAAGGTCACCACCCAACACATCAGCATCGGCACCATCCTGCTGATCATAGCTATCGGACAAGACACCAACAGTGATCCCTGCACCGGTAAGCCCCGTAGTAGAACGGGCTATATCTGCATACATGGCAACATCACCTTGGCTGGTGACAGCACCAGTATTGGTAATTGGACGATAGGAAGCTGAAATGAACCTTAAACTATTCAACTTTGAGGCTCTATTTATGGCTCCAATGGGTAACCAACCCGAGACAACTTTATTGAATCGAACCCCTTTCTGTAGCCCTACCCCTTTGAGCTCATTTAATAACTGAGTACCACTAGACTTTTCGACGGCATCCACCACCACCTTACCGCGTGAAAACATAAGAAAGGAATTACTTGGTTTGAACACCACATTTGATCGAGCTGCTGCATGTGCACGATATTCTGTATAGACTTTGTTCAGCGCGGAGCCTGCTTTCAAAAAGGGTTTGGCTTTTTTATGAACCACGCCACCGGGATGCAGTGGAACCTCCTTGATCACCAATGCCTGCCCACCAGGTGGAAAAAGCAACATATTTACCATCACAACCACAACAACACAGCTCGCTAAAAATATAGTTGATTTTAACGATCTCATAATGACACCTCCATTGCGATATCAAATCAGTTGTCTAACTCTAAAAAAAAAGCCAGATCACCTTGAGCAAGAATTTCCCTGCAAGGCAACCCGGCTATTCGTACGTGGCGAATCCGTGGCTTTCCGTCCCCGCCTTACGACGGGATTGGCTTTATCTGTAACGAAGAATAATTATTTCCTATTTCAATTATAGAGTGCAATAGGAAGAGAAGTCAAACCATGAAACATAAAATAATTACGCTACTAGAACCATTTACTATAAGAGCAACTAGTTAATCATAGATAATTTTTATATCATCTTTACCTTACCTACAAATTTAACATCTTATACCTCATTCACAACACCCTACGAAACAACCGGCTTAAAATACAGCATAAAAATATCACCATCTCTACTTGACACCACCCGATATTTGTTTTGTAATAATGATTATCGATACCATGTTTGCTTTAAAGCCATAACATAGAGATCTCGCCTCATAATGTTATACATACAGGCTCATATATATAGATCAGGAGATAAGCTATGATTACCAAAAAAGAACTTTGCGACAAAATTATCATGCTCTATCCAGACATAAATTATTGCGGAATCGATGTGCAAGTATTGCCCGATACCGGGACAAAGGCCTGGGTGGTAAAACTCAATAAAGGTAATTATGAGCGAATGCACTATTTAGAAGAACCGGACGTCAATTCATGTATGGAAGGAATGCAATGCTTTACCCTAGGACTAGAGATAGCAAAATTAAGAAAAAATATTGAGGAAGAACCATTCTGAACCAACACCCGAGAGTGACCGAACAAATGCACCCTCCAGGTGCCAGCAGCCCAATATATTCATAACCTCTTTTCCCACCCTGGTTTAAAAATTAGTTACCATTACAGGAAATGTTTTAACAAATATGCGACCCCGACTAACGATTGCCTATAATCATTTCTCATTAAATGTATCTGGTCACAGAATTCATAACTAATCGATTTGATAGAGTAAAAATCTGTAAGTGGTCACAGGTGATTCAGGTTTATACAATTGCTGCTGCTCGCTATATCCCTTCTATGCGGGCAGTGGCAACTGCATGAAGAGAGGTGCCTCATGTTACCACTTACCATTAAATTTCATCGTATCTTGGCCAACTGTGGTACTACTGATACTGAAAAGTAACCACCATTTTTACAACCAGTTAGAGAAAATACATGAAAAACACAAAAATATTGGGAATCGTTATAATTATCTCCATCATCGCCGTTTATGCGGGAGCTAAAATATATGTCACAAAACTTGCAAAAGCTGAGGTGGACGTTGCCATAGCAGAAACTTCAGACACAACTGATATAACGTACAAAAAAGTCAGCGTAGATTTACTAGGCATGGATGTACATATTTCAGACATTACCGTTTCACCCATTAACAGTGATGAAATATTAAAAATTAATGAAATAATAATCCATGATTTTGACAAAGAGTCAGAAGTTCCAACTTTTTTCTCTTTTTCATGCAATGGCATAGAAGTAAATATTAAAGAAGCCGGCAAAGAGGCTGATAAATTAAGAGCTTTGGGCTACAAAGACAAAATGCTTGCCAACATAAGTGCCCACTACGCTTTTGATAAAGAGAAAAAAGAACTTACGTTAAAAAACATTGGAATAGGTGCTGAAGAGGCCGGTAATATTATGATCAGCTTCCGTTTAGGAAACATCAACCTTGAACAAGAAGCAGTGCAAACATTATTTTTCACCTTCCCCTCTCTTTTGCTCCATGATGCACAAATAACCTACGAAGACGACTCGTTTATTGAGCGTGTCATGGCCCTTGAAGCACAAAAATCGCAAACAACCCTAGAAGAATTTAAAAAATCATTATTTGAAGAACTAGATGAAAAAATAGCAAACGAAAAAGATGACTATACAAAAAAAGGCTTAATGGAGATAAAAGGGTTTTTTGAAAATCCAAAGAAAATTTCCCTGACAGCCTCCCCCTCTGAGCCACTACCTCTTGGCGCGCTCATGAATATTGAAGACCCTAAAGAATTAATCAAGCTGCTTAATATTAAAATAAAATCTTAATAAAAAAACTCGTAAGCATTCAACAGCACCGCAACTGCGCGAGACTAGGCCGGACTTGCAGGCATCTTTTGCAACCAGCTACTTAGCCACCCACGGCTCTACTGGACGTATATATCTACAACCCTGCTTTTCAATGGCGGTGACAAAGCGTACCGCGCTGGTACACTTATAGCTTGGACGGGCACCCCCACAAGAGACGATGTTGTTGACTTAAGAATTTCAAGGGAATCTCTCGGTTCAGCCGGGCACCCACAGGGGGGGGGTGCCCCTACGGCTCCGTGCAAGTTTGGAGATTTTATTTAAGCAAATTGAAGTTGATTTGGAAAGTCTTCCAGTTTTGCGGGATCTGTAGGAGTACCCCTTGTGAGCAATGTCTTTGACTTAAGAAAACGTTTTTTGTTTTACGAAAAGTTGAACCTACCCGAAAGCTGTAGGGGCGGCCCCCTGAGGCCGCCCGGCAAAACCGAGAGCGCCCCTTGCAAAGCTTAAGTCAACTGCGGTGCCCATGCAACACTTAGTAAATTCCAATCATTTTTCCCTGGAATTATAAATGCCCTTGAGGCTCCAGCATTGCCCCACCCTTTCCCACTAACTGTTAGCAGGAGTGAGCAAAATCAAAACTTCCAGATTTGGAGTGCCAGGAAACATATCCATGGGCACTATCTTCTCTACCTGATAACCGCCTTGCTGCCATTGTTCAATGGAAGATGGGATCTGGTCAACCCCGCAATGGATATGGAGCACCTTATGGGGTTCTCGAAGACAAAGGGCTGCAATAACCCCGTCTTTAGGGCCTTGCCGGGGCGGATCAAGGATCACCGTCTCCGTAAGGGAAGCGGCAAAAGGCTGAATATCTTCAATGGTATTTTCAGTTATCCAGCGAGCCAGGAATTTAGTTTTACGGGAAGCAGGGTTAAGCTTCTTATTAGCGACAGCTGAACGGATAGAAGGACCTTCCCCATCAATACCAAGCACCTGGTTATAGTCAGCTGCTAAATAATGGCTAAAAAGCCCATAGCCACAATAGAGATCAATCAATACTTCATTAGAACCTGGATCCAACAATTTACGCGCCTGCTCCAGCATCACCGGAACCATGGACTCATTAACCTGAGAAAATGAAGTGGGATGAAAACGATAGCGATGTTTTTGATGGGTTACCGCAACATCCCCTTTCCCGTAAAGCTTTTTAAAATTTAAAAGATCAACTGGTTGCCGTGCTTCTAAATAATAATCTGAAGAACTGGGATCTGTGTAAATATAAGCGCCAGTAATTGATTTATCCAATTTCTTCAAATGTTCGGCAATCATTTTTAATTTCCGAACCAAAGGACCATTAAGGGCATCCACGTTAAAGATTACCGACTGCTCACTATAACTGCCACGTATAATCAGATAATTTAAGTGTGTTGCCAACAATTTATAGGGCGGCTCACTAAGCTTTGCCTGCAAAAAGCTATATATACGACCATGCTCGGGAGGCTCCAAAGGCGATTCCACAAAGGGCCATTTTTGGGTCGACAACGCCTTATCACCAAAGAGCAAATACAAAATACGGCCCTTATGCAGTGTTTTTCGTTTAGAGGTAGTGCGATACTGCCGTCCCATGGGAGACGCGATGAGCGGTGCTGGTTTCCCAGGCAATTTAAAATGGTCCCAGTAAAGATCAAAGGCCTTTTCTTTTATCCGCAGTTCTTCATGATAATCTAAATGGACTAGAGGAGCGCTTTTTTTGGTGACGTAGTGATTTTTTGCTTCTATTTTGGGAACAATAGTTTTCAGAAGAGAGGCATAAGTAACCGGTTCATCGGTTTTTTCAACTATTTTACTATCTTTAGAATATGTATTTTTGGGACGATACTGTTTTTTCGACACAATGTTCTCACGAATAAATATTAAGGGTCGCGAAAAATAATTAATACCCTAAAAAAACAAGCTGTTAAGCGGTAGACTCAGAGATGGGATAATTATTTTTTTTCGAGGCCCTATCTTAACAATGAACCGTTACAAAACGATCCAACTGATTAGCAAAGGACTGCAGATCCTTTCGCCCCAAAGCAGCGGGGCCACCGGTATTGAGCCCGGTATCGCGCAGATCCGCCATGAAATTGCGCATGCTGAGTCGCTCCCCAATAGTTTCTTTGCTATAAAACTCACCACGTGGATTAAGCGCATGACCGTTTTTATTTATAACCTCTCCGGCCAAGGGAATATCAGCAGTTATCACTAGATCACCCTCTTGCATACGCTTAACTATTTCGTTATCAGCCACATCAAATCCTGCCCCAACCACAACAGTTTTGATGAACCTGGACGGCGGAGTACGCAGGGGTTTATTGGCAACCAAAGTTAGTGAAACAGAGATTCTCTCGGCAAGCCGATAGAGGATTTCTTTAATTGGTTTGGGGCAAGCATCGGCATCAACCCAAATATGCATATTTTTGTACCTATTTAGTATCTTTTGGTGTCACGAGCAGTATTTTGATTCCAAAAACTATTGACTCAGTAAAACCAACAATATTGAGCATTGCGGGGTCCCCTACGAATCATTAAGCAAAATTAAAACTATTATGTCAGTACATTATGCCGCTCTACTCACTTGGCCGGCCCCGCCTTTTTCCTTACCTTCCAGATAATCGTCAAAACCAATGGTTAAATCAACAATTCCGTCTGGAGTAATCTCAACAATCCTATTGGCCACGGTGGAAACAAACTGATGATCGTGGGAAGCAAAAAGCGCAACTTCGGAAAAAGCCATAAGCCCATTATTTAAAGCGGTAATTGATTCCAGATCCAAATGGTTAGTGGGTTCATCTAGAATAAGTACATTGGCCCCGGCCAACATCGTCTTAGAAAGCATACAACGCACCTTTTCACCACCGGAGAGTACAGAGGTCTTTTTCAAAGCATCTTCCCCGGAAAATAGCATCTTCCCCAAAAAACCGCGACAAAAGCTAGGATCCTCTTTAGGCGGTGAATACTGATTGAGCCAAGTAACAAGATCCATATCACCCTCGAAATATACGCTATTTTCCTTAGGAAAATATGCTTTGGTTATAGTCACTCCCCAACGAAAAGTACCGCTATCAGGCTCAAGCTCACCGGCTAGGATCTGGAACAAGGTAGATTTCGCTAAACTGTTGGCCCCAACAAAAGCAATCTTGTCCCCCTTATTAACAGTGAGATCAAGGTCTTTAAACATGGTGACCCCATCCACTTCTTTGGATAACCCAGTAATCTCCAAGATTACATCTCCGCAAGGACGCTCGGGATTAAAGACGATAAAGGGATATTTACGAGAGGATATGGGCATATCCTCAATAGTCAACTTCTCAAGAAGTTTCTTTCGAGAGGTAGCCTGCTTAGCTTTGGATGCGTTAGAGCTAAAACGCTGGATAAAGTCTTTAAGTTCCTTAGCTTTGGCTTCCGACTTTTTAGCCTCACTCTCTCTTTGACGAAATTGAAGCTGACTGGCCTGGTACCAGAAATCGTAATTGCCCACAAACACCTGAATACGTCCATAGTCAATATCTGCCATATGAGTACATACTTGGTTGAGGAAATGACGATCATGGGAAACGATAATAACCGTATTTTGAAAACGGGAAAGAAAGTCTTCCAGCCAAGAGATTGATTTGATATCAAGATGGTTGGTAGGCTCATCGAGCAAGAGAATATCAGGATTTCCGAAAAGAGCTTGAGCTAAAAGAATACGTACTTTATCGCCGCTTTCAAGTTCTTTCATTTTCTTATGTAGCATCTCCTCTTCTACACCAAGACCACTTAGCAATACTGCTGCTTCCGATTCCGCCTCATAACCGTTCATCTCACCAAATTCGGCCTCTAATTCACCGGAACGAATACCATCAGCCTCGGAAAAATCACTCTTGGCATATAAAGCTTCCCGTTCAGCCATTATCTTATAAAGCTTTTTATGCCCCATTATAACGGTATTAAGCACCAATTCTTCATCAAAAGCGAATTGATCCTGATTAAGCATGGCTATACGCTGTCTGGCACCAACACTTATATCACCCTTATCTCCCTGCATTTTACCGGACAATATTTTTAAAAAAGTAGATTTGCCAGCACCATTTGCACCGATCAAACCGTAGCAATTTCCGGGAGTAAATTTAATATTAACATCTTTAAATATTACTCTCTTCCCATAGGAGAGAGAAACGTTGGTAGCAGTAATCATGTTATTTCCTTAGTAGTAAAAAAAACAAACCACACGGGGTGGAAAGAGGGAGGGTGGGGTCAGGGGTCGAAATGTTATTTTCTTGAATATGTTCCAGAGACGATGAACGATATAGTATAATACATCTTTGAGCAAGTAGCGAGCTATTTTCCAAAAAAAAAGGAAAATAATCACCTTAGTTCGCTGAAATGGAATGCACTAGAATGATTATTTAGCGAAAAATCGTAATTAAAATCAAATTTTCCTTATCACATAACATCTCTGTATAACCATGAATATATACCTCAAAATCACACAAAAGCATAAGTAACAGCTTAATATCAATAGCAGTTTATCCTACCTATATATTTTCATGCTTGTTAGTTAATCTGTTACGTGTTAAGCTTAAAAGATCACACTATAGAGTATAATAATAATCAATATTGCATAGTAAATTCATACAATTTTCCGGCCAATACAAAGCTAAGGGCCACGAAAAATAATAAATGGCCTAAGATTGCATGGGATTTTATTTTATTTTTTCTGCGCCCTAAATAATAACCTCTTAATAGGAAAAAAAAATGGGTACATGTGATTTCTGCGGGACCACAATTTTATTTGGCGGAGTAAAGGATAACGACCTTAGATTTTGCAACGACAAGTGTCACCAAAGTGGATACCCTTTAGTTATTTCTCGTGATATTCCAGATGACATTGTCAACAAAAACGCAGAAGAAGTTCACAAAGGAGCTTGTCCAAAATGCCAAGGACCCGGCCCAATTGACGTACATACATCATTTAAAATTTACTCCCTTCTCCTATTCACCTCCTACAACAGTGTGCCAAGTATTTGTTGTCGCTCCTGTGGGATCAAAAGTCAGGTAGGGAATACTGTTTTTTCCATGCTTTTTGGTTGGTGGGGCTTTCCCTATGGCATTTTAATGACTCCCGTCCAGATAATCAAAAATGTAGCCGGCATTATAAAGGGACCAGACAAAACACAACCATCAGAAGGGCTAAACAATATGGTAAGACTACTTATTGCCGAAAAAATGGTAGCCCAACAAAATGCCCAGCAAACAGCATCTAATTAGTGATTTTTTTTCAACTGGACATTACACCATCTATCCTTATTATTTTATAACATTACTACTATACCAAATGTAATTAACCAGGATCTATTCAATAGCTCTCATCCACCCGGCAACCTCCCGTAGAGGCTAGTAACCCTCAATATTGTTAATTTCGGGCCGCTCTCGATTTTGCCGGGCACTCACATAAGTGGCAATACTGTTAAATTAAGCAAAAGTTCTTAATTTTACATAACGTTGAATCCACCCGGAAGCTGTAGGGGCACCCCCCTGTGGGTGCCCGGCGGGACCGAGAGCGACCCTAGTAAAGCTTAAGTCAACAACATTGCAAGTAATCGTTAACCCACACCGTAGAACGGTCATTAAAAATTACACTGCATATCGTTTTCATAAAACCACATCCGGCTTCCACACCACTTCTAAAAAAACCTATTTACCATTCAAAACTCATTGCCGAGGTCTATCAGCCAAATGATTCAGCTGTAAAAACATGTGAATAACCCCTTTTCCCTACTGCCAAATTATTAGACGGAAAAGCGCTAATGAGCACTTTTTCAATGGGTTTCTCGTAATACTCACCCAGAATTTCAACACTTCTCTCATTCTCATCGCTAATATTCACATAAGATCGATTACGATATTTTATATCACAATAATATATAATATTATCCTCTCTCTCAAATAACATCTCTACTTGAGCGCCAGCTTCTATATCATCATCCTTAAACCATGAACCATGTTCGTAGTCCAACTCGCCAAATTTTAATTTTTCAGCGATGATTGTTGCGTGTTGATGACAAAAATTTTTAAAAGCAATGTCCAAATAATTATCATATAATTTATCTGGAAGAGCCTGATAAAGGCCCACTGCCTGGCCACTTGTTTCTACACGAGAAGACCAATGAGAAATAAAATTATAATAAAATGATAGAAAAGGGTCGGCGAGTCGAAAACGTCTATTTTTGGAAGAACCAGGCTTATGAATAGACCCATATCCCTCTACTACTCCAATAGATTGTAAATTTTCCAGCATTTTACTTAAAGTGCCGCCAGATTTCATCCCGAGATTACGAGCAATTTCATTCCGACTGGCACACCTTCTACCAGCGAGAAATTTTGTTATTGACTTATAATAAGCAGAATCTTTGAAATGATACGAAAAAAGTTGATCAAGCTCTTTAAAGAAAAAACAATCGGGTTTAAAACACAATTGGGCCAAATTCTGACGAACCGAACCATTTAAATCATACATCTCTAAATATTTCGGAATACCACCCATAACCAAATAATATTCAAGCGCTTCCTGAATATCTTTATTTGCAAAAAATCCATTCTTCACCTCCCCTAAAGTAAGTGGCCTAAGATCAATAACACTATCGACTCTATTTATTAAAAAAATGGAGCGAATCACTTTTTTAAACATTAAGGAAGTGGACGAACCACCAAGTATTAAATGAACCCCGCCGGCTATGAGAAAATAATTATCCCAAACATACTTTAAGTTGCTCACCAATTGATTACGCTCAGCCGCCATCCAGGGAAATTCATCAAAAAATACGACACATGGCTTCCCCTTGACATACTCAGCCAAAAGAATCAGTAGTTCTTCCCAGTTGGCATTTTTAGTATTCTTATGCTCCACCTTGCCGGATATACGATAAAGAGTTTCGGCAAAGTGCTTTTTCTGCTCTGCTACCCCAGCCCCCTGAAGCCCTTCAAATCTTAAGAGTTT
>JAOTSI010000124.1 GCA_029865005.1 Desulfobulbaceae bacterium | reverse complement strand
CGGTGGTCGCCGAAAAAAATATATTAATTAAAAATCACCAACCATGCTCGAAAGACATTGTATAGTGAAGAACTCTAGACAATCTCTGTAGCGAGGAGTTTATTAATTGAATTTTAGATATAATTTCATAGCAATGGTTATTGCAAATATAACCTTTAATGCCATTTCCCTTGGCCATTAAACTGAGACAATATGATAAATTTTATTAACACTACCATCATCAATTGACAAATTAACAAGTTACCATTTACTCCTACTACCAATAATAATAATATTAGCGTTCGCCAGCACTGGTAAACGCTTACCAGTGCAAGGTTATAAAACTTTTCTTTTCAACCCGGTGAACGGTTATATAAAGACAATACTGATAAGTGATTATTCTTTATTAATGGAATATATTATGCATCCCTTCAAATGACTTCAACATTCCCCATGGAATGTCAATTTTTAATATATTGGAGTAAACTTATGATACCAAGCTTCACTCATCGTCCCCTTTCAATTTGTTTAGGGATCTTTTTCTCACTTCTTTTTTCCTTTACAGGTATTTCATCTCAAGTCAATGCCGCTAATTCACCAAGCGACAACATACGGGAAAATTACCAAAAAACTCGCGATAAAATGCGAGATAAAATGAAAACATCCAACAAGCAGAAAATGCAGGACAAAGCAAGCGGCATGCCCCAGGACGTTCTTGACCTGCAGCCCATTAAAAAAATCACCATGCCACCCTTTAAGAAGGCCATTTCCTCCGCTATGCTTGCTGGAAAGGAAGCAGCCACACCTCTCATTAACCTTACTTACCACAAAGGAAAAACCCTATCTGTTCCTGATCAATTTCAAACCATTCAGCAAGCTATTGATGCAGCCAACGACGGAGACACTGTACTGGTTAAGTCAGGAACGTACTACGAACAACTCATCATGAAGGATGGCATAAAACTGATATCTGACAGAGGACAAGGTGGAGACGAACTCGTTGCCGTCCCAAATGCGGTAATTAAATTACCCCGTCGAACCTTGCGCACAATAATAGATGGATCCAAGACCGTCCCATCAAAACAGGGCATGATCGACTTTAACGAAGGACTAGGCCGCCACTCCATGGTTGATGGCTTCACTATCCAAAACCTTCCTCCCCAAAATCATCATATCCCTGGGCATGCCCACGGTATCAATATTCGTGGAGCCAGTCCCATTATCATGAATTGTTACATAAAAAACATGGGGAGCACAGGAATCGGCAACCATGTCGTCTATAACGATCAACAGCAACCCCTAAAAACACGTGACTTTCGATGGAAAAATATCAAGAATTTCTCATCACCGGTTATCTACAACAACATCATCACCGGTAGTTTAGGACTGGGAATTGGCTGTAATCATTTTTCCAACCCAGTAATCCTCTCCAATGAAATGTTCAATAATAGCGACTCAGCCCTCGGAGAAGGTCCATCCCCAGGCATGGGCAACAAACACGGCTCAGCAGCAACCATTATCGGCAACATTGTTCATGATAATCCAGGTGGAGGAATTTTAGGTCAAAAAGGTGAACCACAAGGAAAATACCCGGTTGATCGCCCCACCCATCCTTCAATAATGCATAATGTGATATATGACAACGGTGAGGATAAACCCGCTGTGGGCGGCATGAACCTGGGGGCAGAAACATCTCCCATTGTTATTCGAGGTAATTATATTTACAGCTCCGGCACCACCGGAATAGGGATAAGTGACTCTTCATTTGCAATTATCGAAGAAAATTATATTTCCCAGGCTAAAGATCCTGCTATTGCAGTTACTGGTAGCATTGTCCTCAAACTAAATAACAATTATATATCCAGCACAAATGGTTCCCCCGGCATCGCTATTATCAATAGTGCCCAAGTCAGAGAAATGATCGGCAACAACGTGGACACTAATAATGATGCCCCAAGGTTCCTAGTTGATCGAGAAAGTAGAGTCTCCCCTGGTTCCGCAACTAAAAGAACCCCCAGGGGACCTCGTAATCATTAATCAATACGTGATTGAAAAACACAACACTTCATCATATTACCTAATAAATAGCCGCCAACTTCTAATAGTCCGGCGGCTATTTTTAGGGAAGCGAAAAATACTAAATGTTCCAAAATCGGAACCTGCGCTTACCCGCGCAATATTTTAATCCCACTTCTTTGCCATAGCGGTATCCACATAGTATTATAATGTAATTATTGATTTGACAAAGAAGTGGGATGAAAAGACCTACAAAATAAGATAATTATTTTTTTGCGGCCCATAGATTCGTAAACGTTCGCCAACACTACGCCTGCACGTAATCAGACCGGATTAACATAGGATTAAGGGCCGCTGAAAATAATAAATGTCCCAAAATTGCGCAGGATTTTTAGTCTTCTTTTTTATCAAGGCAATAGGCGCATAGTATTACTATATAACTGTTGCCATGATAAAGAAGACGGCTAAAAAGACAAGCAAGATGGGATAATTTATTTTTTCCGCGGCCCTTACTATAGCTCACCGGTCTGCTTGCACACATGCGCAGCACTGGTAAACGCTTACCAGTCCGATGTTATAGAATTTTTCTTTATAACCCGGTGAACGGTTACATAGATTCAATCACATTGATAAAAATATTCCATGCTTATTAAAATTTTAACTCGAATTCAAAGCAACAACTCCCGTATCTTTAATTCCATCTTATTGCTAATCCTGGCAGGTGGACTTGCCTATAGTTTTTTCCTCGGAGACACCCTTCGCTTCCCAGATGAAAAACATTATCACCTATTGGCAAGCAATTTGGCCAATGGAATGGGATATACTTTTGACGGCATCAAACCCTCAGCATGGAGAACTCCGGGCTATCCTATTTTTTTGGCCTTTTTTATCAAACTTGGCTGTTCTATTCCACTTTTACGATTCCTTAATTTTCTAGCTCTAGGTGGCTGCCTTGTTCTTATCCGTTCAATTCTACAACTAAAAAGACACTCCAAAGGAACACCGATCTCAGCTTTTCTCATATTGGCATATCCCGTGCTATTTTATACGGCTGGCACCCTCTACCCTCAAACCATTTTCACCTTTTTCCTTGTCCTTCTCCTTAGAATTATCATCAGCCCAAAATATAGCTATGGCCATGGAGCCATTTTCGGTTTTGTATCTGGTATTTTAATAATGCTCCATCCCACAGCCATTTTTATTCCACCTCTCATGTACCTCTGGAAATGGTTCCCTAATAATTGGAAGATAGGCCTACCTGCGCTCGTCAGTGTCTTTTTTCTTTCCTTAGTCTTTGCTCCATGGGTATATCGCAACTACCAAGTGTTCCACGCCTTTGTCCCCTTATCACTGCATGGCGGGGACACCCTTTATTGGGGCAACAACCCCAAAACCGACATCGACGCCTGGTACAAAAGCATTACCAAAGATATAGAAGAAGAAACAATAGGAATGACCGAAGTTGAGGAAAATCAACATTATCGTGACTTAGCCATAAAGTTCTGGGTAGATCACCCAAAGGATGCCATCAAACTCTACCTCAAGAAACTGATCCATCATTTTAATCATCAAAACAAATTTAAAGTGCAAAGCGAGTTTAATATTTTCAAAAGCCTTATTATGTTTATAACATATTATCCACTACTTGCTCTTTTTACACTGAGGATTTTAATAAGTTTTAAAATTCCTCTGGGTCGCACAGAGATTTTACTGGTCGCACTCTATTTAGCCAGCGCGCTATTTCATGCCATTTTCCTTACCCGAATTCGTTTTCGTCTTCCATACGACGTTCTTCTCATCACCCACATCGGGATCATGTTTTCACTCTTGACCAAGCGGATGAAAATACAATACACTCCCGAACATGAATAAACTGTCAAAGTACCTAGTCGCCGGGTTTGTAATTAACTGATTTAATACACAACGAGATAGTAAGTGGTCACAGGTTTCTGTAATGAATTATTTTAAAATCCAGCCAAATAACCAACTAACACAACCCTATTACCCGAAATAACAAATAAATTTTTATGGCTTCCAAAAAAAAATACTACGCAGTTGCTGCGGGACGAAAACCGGGCATATATCACAGCTGGCCCCAAACCCTCGAACAAGTCCACCATTATTCAGGCGCGGTATACAAATCATTTTCCACCCTATCTGATGCTGAAGCATGGTTGGACCAAACAAATGATCCCTCTTACAAAGCAACGTCCGCACCAACCAAGTCAAAAAACAGACACCCTAGCCCCACCACCCCATTATCCAACACCAATACTAATACTGCCCCCGATACCATCATTATTTACACCGATGGTGGGGCATTGGGAAATCCGGGACCAGGCGGATACGGTGCGGTTTTAAATTACAACGAACACTGCAAAGAGCTTACGGGAGGCTTTCGACTAACGACCAATAACCGTATGGAACTTTTAGCCGCAATTATGGCGCTACGTAGTATCACCAGTGCTGACAAACCGATTATCCTTCATAGTGATTCCGCCTACATGGTTAACGGTTTTCAAAAGGGATGGGTCAAAGGCTGGAAAAAACGGGGTTGGAAAAAATCCGATAAGCAACCAGTGCTCAATATTGACCTTTGGCAGGAGCTAGCCGATCTCGTTGACCAATTAAAAATTACCTTTAAATGGGTAAAGGGACACGCAGGGGACCCCCTTAATGAACGTTGCGATCAACTAGCCCGAGAATCCGCCGGGAAACCTGACTTACCACCTGACGTCATATATGAAAATCAAAGCAAGCAATCCTTACAAGCTTCATAAAAACAGTTTCGGCCCAGCAGACAAACACCGTTAAACATCTTTATAATTACCGATATTAATACAATGCCCCAACAACACCATGCCACCTACCTACTCATCAGCGTAAACTGTCGTTACAGTCACTCCTGCCTTGCTTTATATTACTTACGCAATGAACTGGAACAATATCTTCCCAATAGCTTAGCCGAACCAATTCAATTTTCCCTCAATGAATCATATTACGATACCCTTCTCACTATCAGTAATCATCCGGCCAAGGCACTTTTTTTCTCCGTCTACATCTGGAATAGTGGATACATTTCAAGGCTCATTACCGATCTTGCTACCCTACAACCAGAACGCCCCATCGTGTTGGGTGGCCCGCAAGCACCATTTCTCTCAAATCCACCACCTCTGTGCACCATTGTTACCGGGGAAATCGAGGGCATTAACTCTTCTTTTTACCAAGACCTAGCTACCGGTAAACTAAAACAACTTTATCAGGCCAATCGCGCTAGCTCATTTACCTTTCCTTATCATGATGAAGATTTCTCCAAATCCCTCCAAAACAGATACATCTACTATGAATCGTCACGGGGCTGCCCTTTTTCCTGTTCTTATTGTCTTTCATCCACTACCAAGGGAGTTACCCACAAAGACCTCAAGACGGTAAAAAAAGAGCTAAGTCACCTTCTCGCAACTCAGCCCAAACTAATCAAATTCGTTGATCGAACCTTTAACGACAACCCCCAACGCGCTGTGGAGATATGGCAATTCCTAGCAAAAAACAGCTCCAACACCAAATTCCACTTTGAGATCGCACCGGATCGTTTCACTTCCGCCATGGAAGATTTTCTCACAAGCGTTGATCTCGACCTTTTTCAATTTGAAATTGGTATTCAATCCACCAATCCTGATACCCTTGCCGCCATTAACCGTAGCATGGACGTAGAAGCGGCGACCCAAACAGTCAAAACTCTCTCCGCCTTAGATACCATCCATATCCACGCCGATCTCATCCTGGGGCTTCCCCACGAGGACAAAGAGACCTTTCGCCGCTCCTTTAACCAGGTCTTCAACATGCGCCCCCATTACCTACAGATGGGATTACTCAAGATTTTACCAACAACTAAGATTAGTACACAAACCAAGGAATTTGGCTTAATCCACTGTTCAGAACCGCCTTACGAAATCCTCGCTACCAACTGGATGGATCATCAAACACTCAGCTCCCTGCATCAGTTCGGAGAATGTGTTGAATCTTTTTACAATAATCGATTTTTCCGCTCACTCTGGAACTATCTTATTAATATAGAAGAAGAACCATTTTCATTCTTCTCCTCTTTGCAAACAATATGCGAGGCAAATAATTTCTTTTCCCTGGCAACCACTCAAAAACTCATGCTTGAAATGTTATGCAAGATGGCTGGCAACAGACCAGATCAAGACTTGCTAATTGAAATATTGTGCTATGATTGGCTACGATGCGGACATCGATTTTTACCAGATTGCCTCGCCCAATTCTCACTCACTGAAACCAGGGCAGAATTACGCAGGCTACTTCCCCAAATATTAGATAATTATTATGACCATACAAATCGTAACGAGTTCATTAAAAACAATAATTTCATAAAGCTCTCCACCGCCACCCTACGAGAAATTAAATTATACACCGGCAACCAGAGTGGATACGTCTGTATCTTTCCGCAAAAAACTAATGGAGTTATGAAACACCACAAAAGCGTACTCCTCCCCATCCCCTGCTAATCATCTATACCCGGAGAACTTATTTCAGTGGATCTTATTACTATTTTTTTTATAGCCCTGGCCCTAGCAGTGGACGCTTTCGCTGTCTCCGTGGCATCAGGAATCTCCCTATGTCAAATGAGTAAACGTCAAATTTTCCGACTGTCTTTTCATTTCGGCCTATTCCAAGCTGGGATGAATATCATCGGCTGGTTTCTGGGACTCACCATTCGCTCATTGATTGAGAGCTTTGACCACTGGGTTGCCTTTGTTTTACTAGGATTAGTTGGAGGAAAGATGCTCATGGACGGACTTAAAAACGATGAAGAACCCGACCAAAAGAAAGACCCCACCAAGGGATTGACCCTAATCCTCCTCTCGGTAGCCACCAGCATTGACGCTCTTGCCGTTGGACTTAGCTTCTCTATACTCAATATTTCTATTTGGTTTCCAGCATTACTTATCGGACTGGTCGCATCGATAATGACCGCTGTGGGAACTCGAATAGGCTGTCTCGTTGGAAGCAGTTCGCGTATCGGTCAGCGAGCTGAAATTTTCGGTGGGCTTGTACTGGTTGGGATCGGACTCAGCATTCTGCAACGCCATGGCGTATGGTAAAAATAATAATTATTCAAAAATCGAAATATACTCTTAACTGCACAGGATTATAAGTCGTCTTAAAAAAAAACAACAGACGTATAACAACGTTATTTACCTGTTGTCGCGACAATGAAAACAGCTAAAAAGTCAAAAAAAATAGGATAATTTATTTTATCCACGGCCCTTATCATCCCCCTATGTAACGATCGGCTTTTTTACGCACTTCTCCCATATCTGCCGGGGTAAGCATAATATCTCCGACTCCGTAACGTACCGCTTGCATAACAAGCGGTTTTGTCCAGCCAGGAGCAGCTGCCACCAAAGGAATATTTGGAGCAAGCGCATTAACCCTTATGGCCACGCCAAAACCATGTTCACTAACCTCTTTCATTACCAAAAAAATACAACTTATACCTTCTGGAATACTCTCAGCTTGTAACTCACGAAACCCTAACATTTTTACCCCAATGCCAGAACCGGTTAATACCGAGCCAATAAATTCGGCCTCTTTTTCATCATTAGTTAAAATCAATATTTTTGTAAGCTGAAGCTGTTCACCCGTTGCTTCCAAAGCCGCATCAACAGGTTCAGAGGCTTCACCTTCAAGTTTTTCTTCCTCCACCAAACCAAAAAAAGCCGCTGGTAAAATACAATACAAATTACCTAACTGTTCGGTATCCAACCCCATAGGTGCCCGAACCGCATAATAAATTCTATCTGGAAATGGAGTAGCCTCTGACAGTTCCACCTCCACTGGAATAAATGTTTCCTGTTCAGTCCTTACAAACCGGATATCTTCTTTAAATTCCTCTTTAAAGGTAGTGGTAAATGAACCAGCTATTATATTGGCCACTTCCCCATACGCATCTTCCAACTCTTCATCGTAGTTCTCATTGGTCAACGCATCGCTCAGCTCATCTTCTGGAAACATGAGCAAAGTACCCCCAATGGAAATACCATCCCTAAGAGCTACCAATAGGAAGCCCTCATCCTTCGCCACGCCTTCCAACTTAATTGTGGATATGATCATTTTGCTATCTAGCCCCTCCAGATACTCCTTTTTGGAGAGGAGTTCAGATTGAGGCTCAGCAAGATTCAACCTCTTTCCCAGCAATTCGGAAAGATCTTCCTGAATCAAACGATAGGAAGAATTAAATATTTCGTCGAGTCTTTCTTTAACTATCATATAGTTGCATCTTCGCTCTGCCTATGCAGAGCTAACCGAAAGAGACAGAGCTTGTTAAATAATTTTTTAAATATAAGGGATGAAAATAGACAATATATTGTAAGTGCTCGCAGGCACCTCATTTTCATGCGGTTGCCCCTGCCAGCATAGAAGGGCTATAGCGAGCACCGGCAACTGCATAAATCTGAGGTACCTGTGACCACTTACAGATACGCTCTCTATTAAATAAGTTAGTTACAAACCCTGTGACCAGGTACAATCTATTAGTTAAAGATTATTTTGGAGGGACATTCATGAGCCGATTGACATATAAATGTCTTGACCCACCCCCTACACCATTCAACAATATAATCTTTTAGTTTCAAGCACATAAAATATATATTAACTAACATTAACCGGATATACATAAGACAAAGAGAATCCTTACCATAGAAAAACAAAAAGATAATTTCACCTTAATCATGGAAGATTAATCCCAGGAAGCTCATCTGTAATTTTTTGTTCTTTACTTCCCAAGAACACCACGACACCAGGATAAATCATCTCTTTTATCCTTACACAGGATCCCTTTGGCAACTCACTTATGCTGTTCATAAAATCCTTCCGTTGTTCAAGAAGTTTTTTATAAGACTCTGCCAACTTACCCAAATGTTTAGCACGAAAAGCTAATCTCTTGCGGGTTGCCCCATCCGCTTTATTTATAATCCGCTTTATTTGTTCTAAATCAATTCTGGGTAAACCAAGATGCTCCAAAATTTTCTTTATATGTATATTATGAGATTCAATTTCCTGCTGTAACTTATCTAAAGCATCCGCTTGTTCCATCGTTAACCCGATTAACAATTCAGTTGCTGGCCAGGTTGGTGCACCGGCGACCAGGGCTTCTATTTCCTTTTTAGCCCACGTTTTACCCCCAACAATACAACCAGCCCGTTCCCCTATACCTCTTTTGACAATAACGGAATGGCCAGCTCGCAGAATCGCATGAAAGCCATAATTCCCAAGAGTTATATCGTGCCCGGCAACAAGTTTTGCTTCATGAACAAATTGGGCTGTAATAGAGCCACCAGCTTGCAGCAAAGTTTTCCTACCAGCAATTCCGTGTCCCACATCTATATTAGCGGAAGAAATAATCACTGTATCATTTTCTACCATCCCTGCAATGGTAATATCACCTGCTGCTTTAACAGTAAATCCTGGTAAAATTGGACCCTTTATCTGTACTCTTCCTGAGAAATCTATATTCCCAGTCTCAAAGTTAACACCATCTTCCAACACAAGTAGATCAAAAACAGACAACTTATTATGCTCAAAGCTTATAGTCCCATCAGCCGTGGCATAATAGTAATAATTCCCGCCCTCACTTCCTTTTACAACATTTTTACCACATACGTACTCTTTATCCTTTCCAGCTATTGCTAACAGATCATTACCGTAAACATCAAAACCGTCTTCACCAGAACTCGCCGGATAATATTTAGCCAGCACCTGCTCATTAGTTACAACAGGAATTACATTCACATCGTAATAATCCATAGAACCATCGTCCTGTTCTTTACCAACTGTTTTCTCTATATTTACAATAATCTCCCCCCATCCGTCCGTTCCATTTTGCGGAAGTTTTCCCCGCGCAATACATTGAAGTACTGGTACTTCAACATGCTCAGAAAGAGTCTGTAATATTTTACTAATCGTTTCCTTATCAGGCTCTACAGCAAGGTCCAGTACATTGAACCAATACTCCAACATATCCAGAACGACCTTTTCAGTACGTTGACCCAGTATCAGCCAATAAACATTCTGTGCCTCCGAATCAATCCATAAAGGTGAACAAACTTCCAATTGCTGTTCTTTAAGAACTACATACCCATAACATTGAGCAAGATATTCACCAGATGGAGTCAAGGTAACATTAGGTCCCATAAGTAAAGTAACATGTTGTAGCCGCTTAGAAGAACTACCATCGCTCTCAGCAGTATCATCACAACGTGCGATCACCTCACCAGGAAACACCGTCCAAGGTGAAAAAGCTCGCAGCCTTACCTCATCTTGACGTGGAGCGTTGACAACCTTTAATGTCTCGTCGGAGATAGTCGCTACCTCAGTAAGGGAAAAATATTCACCTTCCATTTCAGGTTGACAAAAATGCACCTTTACTCCAGCAGCAGAGAGATATACAAGAGTATCCCCTGAGTCTTTGATCGCCTGCTTCTCCAAATTCTTCAGCAACCCTTTATCGATACTTTTACCAC